>JAUXXN010000197.1 GCA_030684755.1 Hydrogenophaga sp. | reverse complement strand
ATCATGGACGCCGTGCGCTGGGTGCTGGGCGAGTCCAAAGCGTCCGAGCTGCGCGGCGAGTCCATGCAGGACGTGATCTTCAACGGCACCAACACCCGCAAGCCCGCCAGCCGCTCCAGCGTTGAGCTGGTGTTTGACAACGCTGACCACCGCGCCGGGGGGCAGTGGGGCCAGTTTGTTGAAATTGCGCTCAAGCGCGTGCTCACCCGCGACGGCACCAGCAGCTACTACATCAACAACCAGCCAGTGCGCCGCCGCGATGTGCAAGACGTGTTCCTCGGTACTGGTCTGGGTCCCCGCGCTTACGCCATCATTGGTCAGGGCACCATCAGCCGCATCATTGAGAGCAAGCCCGAAGAATTGCGCCTGTTCCTCGAAGAGGCCGCTGGCGTCTCCAAATACAAAGAGCGCCGCCGCGAAACTGCCAACCGGCTGGCCAGCACGCGCGAAAACCTCACGCGGGTGGACGACATCCTGCGCGAACTCAACGCCAACCTGGAAAAGCTGGAGAAGCAAGCCGAGGTGGCTGCGCGCTACCAAACCCTTCAGGCCAGCGCCACGCTCAAGCAGCACCAGCTGTGGTTTCTCAAGCGCACCGACGCCGAGACCGACCAAGCCCGTGTGAAGCACGACGCCGCGCAGGCGCTGAACGATCTTGAATCCCGCATGGCCGATCTGCGCCGGATCGAGTCCGAACTGGAAACCATACGCCAGGCGCACTACGCCGCTGGCGATCAGCTCAACCAGGCCCAGGGCAAGCTGTACGAGGCCACCGCTGAGGTGGGCAAGCTCGAAGCCGAGATCCGCTATGTGGTCGAAGGCCGCCACCGGGTCGAACAGCGTTTGGTGCAACTCAAAGAGCAGATCCGCGCTTGGAGCACCCGCAGCGAAGACGCGGGCATCGAACTGGAGCAACTGGCCGAGGCTATGCTGGAGGCCGAAGACAAGTCGATGGTGCTGGCCGCCCAGGGCGATGAGCAGGCCATGGCCCTGCCAGCGCTGGAAGACAGCTTGCGCCAAACCCAGGCCCGCGCCAACGAGCAGCGCGCCAGCGTGACACAGGTGCAGCAGCAGATCCAGGTGCTGGCCGCCGAGCAACGCAACATCGAAGAACAAAGCCGCCAGCTGAACCAGCGCCGTGAGCGCTTGAACGCCGACCGCAACGCCTTGGCCGCGCCCGACGAAGCGCGCTTGCTGCAGGTGCAAACCCAACTGGCCAGCGCACAAGAACTTACCGAATTGCATGACGCGGTGTTGCAAGAGCTGCAAGACAGCGCGCCCCTGCTGGACGACGAACGCCGCAGTGCGCAACAGGCGGTGAATCGCGAGTCGGCACAGCAATCTGCCCTGTCGGCCCGCTTAGAAGCGCTCAAGGCGCTGCAAGACAAGGTTCGCACCGACGGCAAGCTGCAACCCTGGCTGGCCAAGCACGGGCTGGACGGTCTGTCGGCCTTGTGGAACCGGCTCCACGTAGAGCCCGGCTGGGAGAGCGCCCTGGAAGCCGCCCTGCGCGAGCGCCTGGGAGCGCTAGAGGTGTCGCGCCTGGACATGATGCGCGCCTTGGGCAACGACGCGCCGCCGGCCAAACTGGCTTTTTACAACCCACCCGCCAACGCCGCCCCTGCGCTCACCGACGCTGGCACTGCGGGCCTCAAGCCGCTGGCCCATTGGTTGCGCCCGCAAGACGCGGCCCAGCAAGCTCTGCTGGGCGACTGGTTGCATGGCTGCCTGAGCGCCGCCAGCCTGGAAGAAGCGCTGGCACAGCGCAGCCAGTTGCAAGCGGGTGAAACCATTTTTGTGCGCAGCGGGCATGCCGTCACGGCGCACAGCCTGAGCTTTTACGCGCCCGACAGCGAGCAGGCCGGCCTGCTGGCCCGCGCGCAAGAAATCGAGCACTTGGAAAAAGAGGTGCGCGCCCAGGTGATCGTGGCCGAACAGGCCCGCACCGCGCTGGTGCGTGCCGAAGCGGCCTACACCGATGCATCCCAGCGCTTGGTGAGCGCCCGCCGCGAAGCCGCCGAAGCCCGCAGCCAGACCCATGAACTGCAAGTGCAAGCCCTGCGCCTGACCCAGCTGGCCGAGCAGGCGCGCGCGCGCGGCCAACAAATTGCGGGCGACATGGCCGAGGTGGACGCCCAGTTGGACGAACTGCAAGAGCGCCGCGTGACGGCAGAAGCCCGCTTCGAAGAGCTTGACATGCAATTGGCCGACAGCCAGGAACGGCACGCCCAGCTGGACGACAAGGTGATTGCCGCCGAACGGGCCGTGAATCAAGCCCGCGAGCAGCAACGCTCGCTGGAGCGAGCCGCCCAAGAAGCTACATTTGCCTTACGCAGCCTGCAAGCACGACAAGGCGAATTGCAGCGTTCGCTAGAAACCGCAGCCAGCCAAGAAAAGTCGCTGGCCGACGAAGAACAGCGTGCCCGCGACGAGTTGGGCCGCTTGAACGACGCGGCCGCCCAGGGTGGCCTGCAAAGCGCGCTGGCCACCAAGATGGAGCGCGAACAGACGCTGAGTGCTCTGCGCAGCGGCTACGACGACCTCACCCAACAACTGCGCACCAGCGACGAACGCCGTGCGCAACTGGAGCGCGAGCTGGAGCCCTTGCGCAACCGCATCACCGACTTCCAGCTCAAAGAGCAGGCCGCGCGCCTAGGTGTAGATCAATACAGCCAACTGCTGACCGAGGCCGAAGCCGATCTGGCTGCCGTCTCGCAAAGCGTCACCGAAGGCAACGTGCGCCTCACCGGGCTGCAAAGCGAGATTGACCGCATTCACCGCGACATCCTGGCGCTCGGCGCGGTCAACCTGGCCGCGCTGGACGAGCTGACCGCTGCCCGCGAGCGCAAGACCTTTCTGGATGCGCAGTCGGCCGACCTGGTAGAGGCCATGACCACGCTGGAAGACGCGATCAAAAAGATCGACGCCGAAACCCGTGAACTGCTGGGCAGCACCTTCGAGACCGTCAACGGGCACTTCGGGCGCATGTTCCCCGAGCTGTTTGGCGGTGGCAATGCCCGCTTGGTGATGACCGGCGAAGAAATTTTGGACGCGGGCGTGCAGGTGCTGGCGCAGCCGCCCGGCAAGAAAAACCAGACCATCCACCTGCTCTCGGGTGGCGAAAAAGCGCTCACAGCCATTGCGCTCGTGTTCGCCATTTTCCAGCTCAACCCGGCCCCGTTTTGCTTGCTTGACGAGGTGGACGCACCGCTGGACGACGCCAACACCGAGCGCTACGCCAAGCTGGTCACCAGCATGAGCAAAAAAGGCACCCAGTTCCTGTTCATCAGCCACAACAAGATCGCCATGGAAATGGCCGAACAACTGATTGGCGTGACCATGCAGGAGCAGGGCGTTTCCCGCATCGTGGCGGTGGACATGGAGTCCGCCGCTGGCATGATTGAGCCCACCTAATTTCAACCCTAAGCACCATGAGCACACTGCAAATCAGTCTGGCCATCATCGGCGGTCTCGTGCTGGCGGCCGTGGTCGCCTACAACGCTTGGATTGCGCGCAAGAGCGCACCGCGCACGGCCAGCGAACGCGGGCACGACAGCCGTTTCCATGCCACCAGCCGCTTTGAAGACACGGCATCCCCCGCCGATGGCAACCTCCAAGAAGGTGTGTCTGGGCGCATCGATCCGGTGCTGGGCGACGGCTTTGAAGGCATGAGCGGTGGTGAGGGGATGGCCGATGAGGGACATCAGGCGCCATCCAGAGGCGGCCCCGTCACGCTCAACCAAATGGTCAACCCAGCGGACAAAAAGGCCGGTCTGGATGCCCTGATCGACGTCATCATCCCGCTGCAGCTGGAGAACGCTGTGCTGGGCGAATCCTTGTTGGGTGCTTTACCTGGCACCCGCCGGGTGGGCAGCAAGCCTTTTGCAGTTGAGGGCCAGACACCCACCGGTGAATGGGAAACCCCGCGCACCGGCCAGCGCTACCGCACCTTGCAAGCCGGCGTGCAGCTCGCCAACCGCTCGGGCGCGCTGAACGACATTGAGTTTTCTGAATTTGTGGTCAAGGTGCAGGCCTTTGCCGACGCGGTGGGCGCATCACCCGACTTCCCCGACATGCGCGCCGAAGTGGCCCGCGCCCGCGAGCTCGACGCCTTTGCCAGTGCCCACGATGCGCAACTGGGCTTCACCCTGCGCGCGCGCAGCGCCGCCTGGAGCCCCGGCTATGTGGCGCAACACGCCTACCGGCTGGGCTTTTTGGCGGGCTCCTTGCCTGGGCGCATGGTGCTGCCCGGCAGCCAAGGACATGCGCCCATTCTCAGCCTGACGTTTGACCCGCAGGCTGCCATGGCCGATGACCCGGAACAAAGCGCCTTGCGTGACATAGCTCTGGCGCTGGAGGTGACCCACGTCCCCCGCAGCGAACAGCCCTTTGTGCGCTTGCGCGA
>JAUXXN010000192.1 GCA_030684755.1 Hydrogenophaga sp. | reverse complement strand
GCGCTTCGCCCGTGCTGGCTACCGGCTGGCGTTGGTGGCCCGGCGCACCGCCGACATGCAGGACTGGGCCGATGCCCAGGGCTTGGGCCGCGAGCGCTGCCGCGTTTACGGCGCCGATGTGGCCGATGTGAACAGCATCGTTGCCGTGGGTCGTGCCTGCCTGGCCGCACAGGGGGTACCCGACGTGGTCATTGCCAACGCCGGCGTGAGCATTGGCATGGACACCGCCGAGCCTGACGACATCCACGTCAAGGCCCGCACCTTCGCCATCAACAACACCGGTCTGGCCGCCACCTTTCACCCCTTTGTGACCGCCATGACCGCGCGGGGCAGTGGCGCGCTGGTGGGCATTGCCAGCGTGGCCGCCATCCGCGGGCTGCCTGGGCACGGCGCTTATTGCGCCAGCAAGGCGGCGGTGGTGGCCTACTGCGAAAGCCTGCGTGGCGAACTTCGTGGCAGCGGTGTGGCGGTGGTCACGCTGCTGCCAGGCTATGTGGACACGCCGCTGACTCAGAAAAACCGCTACAACATGCCGTTTTTGATGAGCGCCGAAGCCTTTGCAGACCGCGCCTTCGATGCGATCCAAGCGCGCACCAGTTACCAAGTGATTCCATGGCAAATGGGCGTCGTGGCCAAGCTACTGCGCTTGCTGCCCAACCCATTGTTCGACCGCCTGTTGTCGGGACGCCCGCGCAAGCACCGGCAAAACCCATCAGAAACCAACACGACCCGAAACCCATGATGGCTCATTTCAAACCCACGCCTTCCGTCGGGCCACTGCCGCCAAACACTCCCGCTCCCGGCCATGCGGTTCCTTCTGATCCCTGCTCAACGGCGCTTGCCGCTGTAACGCGCTTTGCGGGGTGGGCGCCATGATCGATGTGGTGGTGCTGTTCTTTCTGCTCGGCGTGTTCGCTAAGCTGGTCAAAAGCGACTTGCGCTTGCCCGAAGCCCTTTACGAGACTCTTTCCATTTACCTGCTGCTGGCCATTGGCCTCAAAGGCGGCATTGAGCTGAGCAAGCAGCCCATGCTGGACCTGCTGCCCCAAATGCTGGCCTGCATGGCGCTGGGTTTTGCCATTCCTTTTGTGCTCACGCCGGTGTTGCGGGCACTCGGCTTGAACCGGGTGGACGCCGCATCCATGGCTGCGCACTATGGTTCGGTCAGCGTGGTCACATTCGCTGTGGCCAGTGCTTATTTGGCTGCGCAAGGGATTGAGACCGAAGCCCACGCGGCGCTGTGGGTGGCCATCATGGAAGCGCCCGGCATCGTGGCCGGTATTTTGCTGGCCCGCTTGGGCGCACCCGCTGTCCCCGGGGCCAGCAAGCCGACCATCAACTGGGCCGAGTTAGGACACGACGTGTTTTTTGGCAAATCGGTGCTGCTGCTGGCTGGCGGTTTGCTCATTGGCACTGTCATGGGCGAAGCGGGCACCGCGCCCATTGCCCCTGTATTCATGGCCCCGTTCAAGGGCGTATTGGCGTTGTTTCTGCTGGAACTTGGTCTGGTGGCAGGCGGGCGCCTGGGTGATTTGCGCCGCTACGGCTTGCGCATCATTGGTTTCGCGCTCATCGCGCCGCCACTGTTGGCGGTTTTGGGCGCACTCACCGGCATCATGTTGGGCCTGAGCACCGGCGGTGTCGCCATCATGGCCACACTGGCAGCCAGTGCCAGCTATATTGCTGCGCCCACGGCCATGCGCATGGCCGTGCCCGAGGCCAACGCGGCCCTGTCCATCACCGCCGCGCTGGGCCTCACATTTCCGTTCAACATCGTGCTGGGTGTGCCGCTGTATCTGATGATGGCGCGCTGGCTGCAACACCTGTTCGCCTAAGAGGCCCCCTCCCACCATGGAAAAACACACCCGAACCCTGCTGGTCATCATCACCGAAGCCGCCATTGAAAAACGGTTGGTCGCCGACAGCCAACGCCTGGGCGCACAGGGCCACACCGTGCACGATGTGCGCGGTGGCAGCCGCCTGAGCACACGCGAAGCCCTGTGGGAGGCCGACCGCAGCATCGAGATGAAGCTGATTTGCACCGCCGAGGTGGCCGATGCCATCGCGCGCCACGTGCTTGCCACTTATGCCCCGCACTACAGCCTGACTTTGTTTTTCTCCAGCGTTGATGTCATCAGGCCCGAGAAATTTTGAGGCACAGCATCTCCAAGCGCTTGGCTGTCTATCGATTTGAATTGCTAAAAAAATCGTTGCTGTGAGCTTGACAAGAAGACTCATTTCTACAGAATTCATACATCTAAATATGCTTATTTAAAGTAGATATGTCCGCAATTCACCAGCGTTGGATGGATCCCCGGGTGTTGGTAGAAAAAACCAAACGCATCACCGTGCTGGCCATAGTTGCCGCCTGCCCATTGGGTGCTTTGGCGCAAACGCCGAAACCGGACCCCGCTGCGTTCCAGGTCAAGCTTTGGGCTGCGAGTTGCATGGCGTGTCATGGCCCTGATGGGCGGGCCGAAGGTACAGGCTTGACCATTGGCGGACGCCCTGCTCAAGACTTATTGGGCAAGCTCCTGGGTTACAAAAGCGGCAAATTGCAGGCCACCATCATGCACCATCATGTCAAGGGCTACAGCGACGATGAACTCACCCGCATCGCGGATTATCTTTCCAGCCTGAAGTGAGTCAACCATGATTCAAAGACGTGTTTTGCTCAAGGCCGGATTGGCGAGCGCTGCGGCCATCGCAGCCCCCCATCTTGCTGCCAAAACTGGCGAGCGGGTGGTCATCATTGGTGGGGGCTTCGGTGGTGCAACCGCTGCCCGTTATCTGCGCCAGTTCAATCCCGCTTTGCAGGTGACCTTGGTCGAACCAGCCAGCGAATTCATCATGTGCCCCATGAGCAACCGCGTTATTCACGGCGGTCTGCACTTGCGCGACATCACCCGCCCTTACAGCCGTTTTGTGACCAACAACGGTTTGCGCTGGGTCCGCGCACGGGCCGAAGGGATTGATTTGGCAGCGCGGGAAGTGCGCGCCGGAGCAGAACGCTTACCCTACGATCGATTGATCGTCGCTCCCGGTGTGGATTACGTATACGACGGCATAGAGGGCATGGGAACCCAAGCCCAGCAAGCGCGAGTACCACATGCCTGGAAAGCTGGTGAGCAGACCCAACAGTTGCGCAGCATGCTGCAGGCCATGCCCGACGACGGGGTCGTGGCCATAACCATTCCCAAAGTGCCGTACCGCTGTCCACCCGGGCCTTACGAGCGGGCCAGCTTGATTGCGCATTATCTCCAGACCAGCAAAACCAAAGCCAAGCTGATGGTGTTCGACGCCAATCCCGAGATTCAGGCTAAAAAAGGCCTGTTTGAATCCGTCTGGAAAAGCCGCTACAGCGGGCGCATCGAGTACGTTCCCAATGCAGACCTCAAAGGTGTGGATACCCAAACAGGCATCCTTGAGTTCGACATACAGGGCAAAGTAAAAGCCCACGTGATTAACGTGATACCACCTCAAAGAGCGGGTGCTATTGCCCGAAGCAGTGGCCTCACCAATGTGGGCAATCAATGGTGTGGTGTCGACTTTTTGAGCTACGAATCGGTTGTGGCCAAGGGCGTGTATGTATTGGGTGACTCCATTGCAGGCTCTCCGGGCATGCCCAAGTCTGGTCACATGGCCAACCAAGAAGCCAAGGTCTGT
This sequence comes from Hydrogenophaga sp., assembly GCA_030684755.1. Taxonomy (GTDB): domain Bacteria; phylum Pseudomonadota; class Gammaproteobacteria; order Burkholderiales; family Burkholderiaceae_C; genus Hydrogenophaga. The sequence continues at coordinate 7,881 of JAUXXN010000192.1, read as the reverse complement.
GCCGGCGCCATAGCGGCACAGTCGATGGGCATGAGCGTACCCACGGAGCCCATCATTGCCAACACTTGCTACAGTTTTGTATCGCAAAACGAGGTGATTCACGTAGCTGCCGTGTACCGCTACGATGCCAGCAAAAAGATCATGGTGCCCGCACCTGGTGCGGGTGGGGTTTCTGCCCAGCCCAATACCGTGGAAGGCCTCTATGCCATGGCTTGGGCTACCAACATCATGAACGATACATTGGGTTAAGCATATTCCCCCTAAAACCGTCTACTTCAGCAGACGCAACTGGGAATGTTGAATATGCACACAGGCTACACGCCATTGTTGACAGCACTACAAACGCAGCTTGGGTAGAGAGGAAGGACTGCTGCCGTATTGCAGATAAAGGTCAAATCCGACAGCGTAGTTGCCATGAAAAAGCCCCTCAGTGAGGGGCTTTTTCATGAACTGACCGGCTGCGGGAGCCGGTTCAGTGAGGCTGAGCTGAGCGATCAGTAACCACCGCGGCCACCGCCACCGCCATCACGGCGGCCACCGCCACCGTAGGGGCTGCGGAAACCACCGTCACCGCCGCCGCCGCCATAACCACCGCCGCCGGAACGGTCACCGCCACCGCCAAAACCACCGCCACCACCACGTGGGCCGCCGAAGCCGCCGGTGCGGGGAGGACGAGCTTCCATGGGGCGGGCTTCGTTCACCACCAGGCTGCGACCGCCCAGCGATTGACCGTTCATGCCTTCAACAGCAGCTTGCGCTTCTGAATCGCTGCCCATTTCGACACAGCCGAAACCTTTGGAGCGGCCGGTGTCACGTTCCATCATGACTTTGGCGCTGTTGACCGAGCCGTAAGCGCTGAAAGCTTGCTGCAGGTCTTCGTCGCGGACGGTGTAGGGCAGGTTGCCCACGTACAGTTTGTTGCCCATGGTTGGGACTCCTAATAACACTGAGAAAAATAGCGATGGTGCCCCGTTAGCAAACAAACCTGTAGCACGCGAAACCAACCGATCACTTGTCAAGCGGGTGTTTCAGACACTCGCGGAAGGCATTATGCGCGCAATGCCACAAGGCCAGTGACTATTTTTGAGGCGTTGGCTCAGGCGAGCGTGCACGATGCACAATAACAACACCTATCACCTGTAGATTTACAAAAGCGGCGTCCGATTGCCCGCTGACCAAGCTTCATCAACGGCAGCAGCCCGACCAAAGTCACACCGTTTTGACATGGAAAGCCCGCACAGCGGCGCTTCAATTTATACTCGCCCCAGCGCCGATTTGATCCAGATTGCGGGCGCTTTAGAAATCCCGCTAAAGGGGGGATTCCCGGCCTCGCCTTTGAAACACGTGTTGTTGGCGGCGCCGGGTTTTTGTTTTTTGGACCCTGCTCAGCGGGGAATGCCCAGTGATCGTCACGCCCCAAACGTTCCGATTTGACCAACCACTGCCACTGCGCAGTGGAGCCGTGCTGCCCGCCTATGAATTGGTGGTGGAAACCTACGGCACGCTCAACGCCGAGGGCTCCAACGCGGTGCTGGTGTGCCACGCGCTCAACGCTTCGCACCATGTGGCCGGCGTCCACGCCGACGCGCAAGGCCAGCCAGTGGCGCGCAGCGAAGGCTGGTGGCACAACATGATTGGCCCAGGCAAGCCGCTGGACACCGACAGCTATTTCGTCATCGGCGTCAACAACCTGGGCTCCTGCTTTGGCTCCACCGGGCCCACCCACAACAACCCGGCCACGGGCCAACCCTGGGGCGCGGACTTTCCGGTGGTCACGGTGGAAGATTGGGTTAACGCGCAGGCCCGGCTGCTCGATGTGATGGGCATTCAAACCTTGGCCGCCGTGATGGGTGGCAGCCTGGGCGGCATGCAGACACTGAGCTGGACGCTGCAATACCCCGAGCGCGTGCGCCACGCCGTGGTGGTGGCCAGCGCGCCCAACCTCACGGCCGAAAACATCGCGTTCAACGAGGTGGCGCGCCGCGCCATCGTGACCGACCCCGACTTCTGCTGCGGCCACTACCTGCGCGAGGGCACCCTGCCCAGACGCGGCCTGCGCATCGCACGCATGATTGGGCACATCACGTACCTGAGCGACGACGTGATGAACGAAAAATTTGGCCGAAAGCTGCGGGCGGTCGATGGTGAAGATCCTGTCGCTGTGGCCGAGCTTGCCTACCGCTACAGCACCCAAGACGTTGAGTTCCAGATTGAGAGCTACTTGCGCTACCAAGGCGACAAGTTCAGCGAGTACTTTGACGCCAACACCTACCTGCTGATCACCCGCGCGCTGGACTACTTCGACCCCGCGCGCGAGCACGGCGGCTCGCTCAGCACCGCGCTGGCCCGCGCCCGGGCCAAATTTTTGCTCATCAGCTTCACCACCGACTGGCGTTTTTCACCCGAGCGCAGCCGCGAAATCGTCAAGGCGCTGCTGGAAAACGGCCGCGATGTGACCTACGCCGAAATTGACGCGCCCCATGGGCACGACGCCTTTTTGCTCGACGACCCGCGCTACCACCAGGCCGTACGCGCCTACTTTGCGCACACCGTGCACGCCAGCGTGGGAGGAAAATGACCATGGCCGAACCCAGCATGATGGAATCCATTGCCCGCCTGGTGCCGCCAGGCTCCCGCGTGCTCGACCTCGGGTGCGGCGACGGCGCTTTGCTGGCCCACCTGCAGACCACCCGTGCCTGCACCGGCTACGGCGTGGAAATTGATGACGCCAAAGTGCTCGCCTGCATCAAGCGCGGCGTCAACGTGTTGCAGCTCAACCTGGAAGGCGGGCTCACCATGTTTGGCGACGACGCCTTCGACGTGGTGCTGCAAATCGACACCCTGCAACACCTGCGCAACGCCCAGACCATGCTGCTGGAAACCGCCCGCGTGGGGCGCATCGGCATCGTGGCGTTCCCCAATTTTGCCCACTGGCCCAACCGCCTGGCCGTGTTGCAGGGCCACATGCCGGTGACCAAACGCCTGCCTTACCAGTGGTACGACACGCCCTACATCCGCGTGGGCACCTACCGCGACTTTGAGGTGCTGGCGCGGCGCAACGGCCTCACCATTGAAGACAGCTTTGGTCTGCACGAAGGCCGCGAAGTGCGCAGCCTGCCCAACCTGCTTGCCAGCACGGCGGTGTTTCGCTTTTCAAGCTGAAACGCGGCCTGACTCGCGCGCGGCATCCGCTGCAAAGTCACCGGCCGGTGCTGTTCCCGACAGCAGGCCGGGGTAGAGCTCGGCAAACGTGGCCGCAATCTGCGCCAACGGCAGGTCGTCAAAATGACCGCGTTCGGCCACGTATTCCATGTGCCGCTGACCCGCGCGGTCAAACGGGTGGTACAGCGAGTCGTGCACGCCGTCAAACTCCAGTGGCAGCAGACCAAACTTGTCGCACAGCTCCACGTTGAAGGCCGGCGTGGCCTTGCGCCAAGCGCCGTCCAGCCACAGCTCGGTGTAGCCGTGCCAGGCAAACACATCGGTTTTCATGGTGTCGCGCAGCCGCTGGGTGGACAGGTGGTTGCGCACATCGGCAAAGCCCAGCCGAGCCGGAATGCCCGCTGCCCGCGCCACCGCCGCCAGCACCACCGCTTTGGGTACGCACCAGCCATGGCCTTGCTGCAAGGCCGTGCTGGCCTTCATGCCATGGGCCGACAGATCGATGCGGTAGGGGTCGTAGCGCAGCTGGTCGCGCACGGCGCGGTAGATCGATACCGCTTGCTCTTGCGCTGTAGCGCCGGTGGCGTGGGTCCGGGCAAACGCCACCACACTGGGATGGTCGCTGTTGATGGCATCGGTGCTGGCCAGAAAGGCCACGGAATCCAGGGGCATTGTTGGGTTCATGTCCGCAAGCTAACAGAGATGAACGATCGGTGCCGACACCTGTGTGACGCGTTCCAGTCCTTGCCGCCGTCACGCTTTGAACGAGAGGCGAAATTGCGAACGTCTTCGTTTTCCCAAATTTTTATACGCCGCATGGCGCATCAACTGGTGTATCCCCCTGGCGCTCAGATGTGCATCCTGCCTATACTGGGTACAGCTTTTAAAACTTGGCTAAAACCTTGACGCGGTGGGCGATGGGTGCCCTGTGCTGCCGCTGCGGTTGGCCCCCCGGAGACCCCTGCCATGAACGCCCGCTTGCCTCATCCGTTGCCGCTGGAGCCCACCTCGCTGAAAAGCTATGTGAACGCGGCTTGGTCTGAGCGCGTCGTGCCCGAGTTGCAACGCTACATCGAAGTGCCCGCCAAGTCGCCCGCGTTCGATGCCGACTGGGCTGTCCACGGTCTGCTGGACCGGGTGTTGCACAGTGCGGCCGACTGGGTGCAGTTCCAGAACGTGCCGGGTCTCACGCTGGAGGTGGTGCGGCTCAACAACGCCCACGGCCAGCCGCGCACGCCGGTGCTGTTTTTTGAAGTCCCCGCCAGCGCAGGCCAAGACGGGACGCCCGCACCCGCATCCGGCCAAACTGTGCTGATGTATGGCCACTTGGACAAACAGCCCGAGTTCACTGGCTGGCGCAGCGACCTCGGCCCCTGGACGCCCAAAATCGTGGACGGCAAGCTCTATGGCCGGGGCGGCGCCGACGACGGTTATGCGGTTTACGCCAGCATCGCCGCCATTCAAGCCCTGAAAGCCCAAGGCGTGGCACACCCACGTATCGTTGGGTTAATCGAAACCTGCGAAGAAAGCGGCTCGGGCGACCTGCTCCCGTATGTGGACGCGCTGCGCGCCCGCCTGGGCGATGTGGGCCTGGTGATTTGTCTCGACAGCGGTGCGGGCAACTACGACCAGTTGTGGCTCACCACCAGCCTGCGCGGCATGGCCAGCGGTGTGCTGAAGGTAGAGGTTTTGACCGAGGGCATCCACTCGGGCGATGCGTCGGGCCTGGTGCCGTCGAGTTTTCGCATCATGCGCCAGGTGCTCGACCGGTTGGAAGACAGCGCCACCGGGCGCTTGCTGCCCGCCAGTTTTCATTGCGAGGTGCCCGCCGAGCGGTTGGCCCAAGCCCAGGCCACGGCCGCCATTTTGGGCGACGAACTGTTCAAGCGCTTTCCGTGGGCGCACCACGACTGCGGCGGTGCCAGCCTGCACACCTTACCCACCACCACCGACCCGGTGCAAGCCCTGCTCAACCGCACCTGGCGGCCCACGCTCAGCGTAACCGGGGCCGACGGTTTCCCCGAACTGCGCAACGCCGGCAACGTGCTGCGGCCCTACACCGCCTTCAAGCTCAGCCTGCGCCTGCCACCTTTGGTAGATGCGCCGCAAGCAGTGCAGCAGCTCAAAGCTTTGCTGGAAGACAACGCGCCCTACCAAGCCAAAGTGACGTTTGAGGGCGAAGGAGCCGCCAGTGGCTGGAACGCACCGACCACCGCGCCTTGGTTTGAGGCGGCGCTGCAAGACGCCTCACAAGCGCACTTTGGCGCAGGCTGCGGCACCATTGGCCAGGGCGGCACCATCCCGCTCATGAACATGCTCAGCCAAGGCTTCCCCAAGGCGCAGATGATGGTGTGCGGCGTGCTCGGCCCCAAAAGCAACGCCCACGGCCCCAACGAGTTTCTGCACCTCGACTACGCCCAGCGCCTCACCGCCTCGGTGGCCCAGGTGATGGGCCGCATGCCTTGAGCGTCTGCTGAGCTGGTCACAAGTACCCATTTTGCCGTTTGAACTATGCACGAAACCACCCAGGCTCCTTTCACACTGGCCGACGGCTTGGGCTTGGCTGTGTACGACTGGCCCTTGCCCCAGCGTCCGCGTGCGGTGGTGCTGGTGGTCCACGGTCTGGGCGAACACGCTTGGCGATACGACTTGCTGGCGCAGCGTTTGAATACGTGGGGTTATTGCGTGCGCGCTTACGACCAGCGTGGTCACGGCGAGTCGGGCGGTGCCCGGGGTGTGATCCCATCGGACACCGCTTTGCTGGACGACTTGGAAGAAGTGGTGGAAGACACCCGCCGCCGCCTAGCCCAGCCTTGGGCTTGTCCACTCTTTTTGTTGGGCCACAGCATGGGCGGCTTGGTGGCGTCGGCCTTTGTGCTGCGCAACCGGGTGGCTGTGGATGGGCTGGTGCTGTCGTCGCCCGCGCTGGACGCAGGCATAGGGCCTTGGCAGAAAAAACTCATCCGCTGGCTTCACCGCTGGGCACCCAACCTGACCCTGGGAAACGGGCTAGACGCCAGCAAAATATCACGCGACCCCACGGTGGTGGCCGCCTATAAAAAAGACCGGTTGGTTCACGACCGCATATCAGCGCGGCTGGCGCATTTCATTGACAGCCATGGTCCGCAGGTGGTGGCTGCCGCGCCGTGCTGGCCTGTGCCCACCCTGCTCCTGTACGCCGGTGCCGACCATTTGGTGAATGCCGAGGGCAGCCGCGCGTTCGCCGCCATGGCCCCAAGTGGTCAAGTCACCAGCCGCTGCTTTGACGGGCTGTACCACGAGATTTTCAATGAGCAAGACCCTTTGGCTGTTTACGGCACGCTGAAGGCCTGGTTGCGCCTGCGCTCGCCCACTTGAGCGAAAGCGTTGATCCGCGCGCCAAAGCACCAGAGCACCGGTCTTGCGCTGATTTCAACCCCAGCCGACCCCTTTCAGCGCTTTTGCAGAAAGCCGCCGAGCATGCCAACCAAGTTGTTTGTCTCGTTACCACCGTTGCCGCCCAACAATGCACCGAGCGCGCCCATGCCGTTGTCGGCAGGCAACCGACCCTGCGGCGTGAGTTGATCGATCAGGCCGGGCAGCAGGTTGGCCAGCGTGCCAGCGGCTTGCTGTGTGTTGCCGCCCAGTTGCTGGGCCAGCGTGCCCATCAGGTCTGGACCCAGTGCGCCACCCAACTGGTCGGCCGACACCGCTTGGTTGGCTCCGGTGCCAATCCACGATTGGGCCGCCTCACCCAAGCCGCCCTGCTGCAATTTGGTCAAAATGCCTTGAAGGCCGCCAGCGTTGTTGATCAGTCCGCCCACGAGGCCGATGATCATTTGGGTGTTCAGTCCACCCGCTGCGCCCGAGCCGTCAGATGCTTGATTGCCTTGCAGCGAACCCATGGCTGCCTGGGTGGCTGCACCCATCAAAGAGTTCATCAAACTCATGTCGTATTCCTTGTGTGAAGTGGGCGCCGCGCCGTGCTGGCGGGTTGAGCCCAGGCCGGTGTGGCGGTTTGCCCCGGATCAGCCCGCATTGTGGGCTTGACGCCGCAGCCACGCAAGCCACACCAGGGCCACGCCCGTGAGGGCTACGGGCACCAGCGAACCCACGTTCAGCCACTGCCAGCCCTGGGTGGTGACGAGGGCGCCAGAGGCAAATGAGGTGAGGGCCATGGTGGAAAAAACAAAAAAGTTGAGGGCAGCCTGTGCGCGTTATTTTTCCTCAGGCCTGTAGGCTTGAAGCGACAGTGTGGTGCTGCCGGTGAACAAAAAATTCCAGCCCACACCCAGCAAAAACAGCGCAATCAGGAACTGGTGCAGATCCACACCCGAGAGCGCGATCGCGATGCAGGCGATGTTGAGCACCACGCCCACGCCCATGATGGTCAGCACCCCAAAGCGTTTGATCAGGTGCCCAGTGAAGAAGCCCGGCGCAAACATGCCGATCACATGCCATTCGAGCACCAACGCGGCATCGTCAAACTCAAAACCACACACCTGCATGGCCAGCGGTGTGGCCGCCATCAGCAGGTTCATCACGCCATAGCCCAGCGCCGCCCCAGCCGTGGCCACGATGAAAATGGGCTGGCGCATGATGACCGACAGTGGGCGCCCCGGGTCTGCGTTGGCCTTTTTGGGTGGCAGCGGCGGAAACTGCAGGAACGCCATGAATACCATCGCCAGCAAAGCAACAGCGGCCAGCGCCAGGTAAGCGCCAGCAAACGGCACTTCGAAC
>JAUXXN010000190.1 GCA_030684755.1 Hydrogenophaga sp. | reverse complement strand
CGACAGCGACCCCGACGTGCGCCTGGTACCCGACCTGAGCACCCTCAAGCCCGCGCCCTGGGCCAGCGTGCCGCGCTATGTGGCGGTACACGACTGCTTTGAAATGGACGGAAGCCTGTGCGACTTTGCGCCGCGTTCGGTGCTCAAACAGGTGGTGGCGCGTTACCAGGCGGTGGGTCTGCAACCGGTGGTGGCGCCCGAAATTGAGTTTTACCTGACCGCCGCCATGACCGACCCGGCCCAGCCGCTGGCCGCGCCGGTGGGCCGGGGCGGGCGGCCCGAGGTGGGTCAGTCGGCCTTCAGCATGAACGCGCTGAACGAACTGGCGCCGTTTTGGGACGCGTTCCACGCCGCCATCGACACGCTGGGCATCCGCACCGACACCTGGCTGCACGAGGTGGGCCAGAGCCAGTACGAGATCAACCTGCTGCACGGCGACCCGGTGGCGGTGGCTGACCAGGCGTTTTTGTTCAAGACCGCCGCGCGCGAAATCGCCTTGCAGCATGGGCTGAACGCGGTGTTCATGGCCAAGCCCATGGCCTCTGAAGCGGGCAGTTCCATGCACCTGCACCAAAGCGTGGTGGATGCCAGTGGCCGCAACGTGTTCAGCCAGGCCGACGGCAGCGCCACCGAGGCGTTTCTGCATTACATCGGCGGTTTGCAGGCCTACACACCCGACCTGATGCTGGTCTACGCGCCCACCGTCAACAGCTACCGCCGCTACGTGGCCGGCAGCCAGGCGCCCACCAGCGTGCAGTGGGGCCACGACAACCGCACCGCAGGCCTGCGCGTGCCGGTGAGCCCACCCGCCGCCCGACGGGTCGAAAACCGGCTGGCCGGTGCCGACGCTAACCCCTACCTGGCCATGGCCGCCACGCTGGCCGCTGGGCTCGCGGGCATGCAAGAGCGCTTGACACCCGGTGTGCCGGTGCAAGGCAACGGTTACGACCAGCCGCACAGCCTGCCCCGCACCTTTTCTACCGCCCACGACCAGATGGCCCACAGCTTGCATGCGCCGCGCTTGCTGGGTGCGCGGTTTGTGCAAGCCTTTCTGGCCGTCAAAGCGCTGGAGCACGAGAACTACCTGACCGAAGTGAGCGCCTGGGAGCGGCGGTTTTTGTTGCCCCAGGTGTGAACCGTGGCGGGGCTTTCAGATCGTATAAACCGAACGCAACTTCTTGAAAGTGCTGCGCTTGTCCCCACTATGATTTACTAGGTTTTTATTTCTTCGGAGATCCCATGAAACGCATCTTGTTGTTTGTCTTGACCAACTTCGCCGTCATGGCGGTGTTGCTGGTCACCACCCGCATCCTGGGCGTGGACCGTTTTCTTACCTCCAATGGCCTGAACATGACGGCATTGGCCGGGTTCTCGCTCGTCATTGGTTTTGGTGGCGCCATCATCTCGCTGCTGATGAGCAAGGCCATGGCGAAGTGGTCCACGCCGGGTTTTGTGCTCATCAACCAACCGCGCAACGCCGACGAAGCCTGGATTGTGCAAACGGTGCAAAAGTTTGCTGAAAAAGCAGGCATCGGCATGCCCGAAGTCGGTATTTTTGACGGCGACCCCAACGCCTTCGCCACCGGCGCGAACAAAAACAACGCCTTGGTGGCCGTGTCCACCGGCTTGCTGCACAACATGACCCGCGAAGAGGTGGAGGCTGTGATTGGCCATGAAGTGGCCCACATTGCCAACGGCGACATGGTCACCATGACGCTGATCCAGGGTGTCATGAACACCTTTGTGGTGTTCTTGAGCCGCCTCATTGGCTACGCCGTGGACAGCTTCCTGCGCAAGGGCGACAGCGAAAGCAGCGGCCCCGGCATGGGCTACATGATCACCACCATCGTCATGGACATTCTGTTGGGCTTTGTGGCCGCCATCATCGTGGCCTGGTTCAGCCGCCAGCGCGAATTCCGCGCCGACGCCGGTGCCGCCCAACTCATGGGCCGCAAGCAACCCATGATCAACGCGCTGGCCCGACTGGGTGGCTTGACGCCCGGCGAACTGCCCAAAACCATGCAAGCCATGGGCATCGCGGGTGGTTTGGGCTCCTTGTTCAGCACGCACCCGCCGATCGAAGAGCGCATTGCGTTCCTGCAAAAGAGCTGACGCGGCACCGCGTTGAACCCCCAAAGAAGAAGCGACCCTCGGGTCGCTTCTTCTTTGGATGCCGTTTTTACGGCGCTCAGCGCCAGTCCCGCTCCCAACGGTTTTCCTGCAAGTCGCGGCGGTGTTCCTTGCGATGGTCGTGCCTGTCTTTTCGGTCCTGGCGCGGATGCATAGGCTGTACGCCTATTTGTCGGTAGCCATTTATATACATGCCTTGGGGTATCGAATAAGCAGGATAAAGGGGCGCGCCCACCAAGCGGCCCGTCATGGGTGCTGCTGGCTGGTAATGGACCTGGGGCGGCGGAGCGTAGCGGCTGGGGGGCGGGGGTGGTGGTGGCGGGTTGAACACCGGCGTCACGCTCAGGCGCACAAACGGGCCGGGGTCTTGGGGCATTTGGGTGGAGTACTGGCGGCCCGCGTATTCGTAGACCACGTTGTAGGCCACGGTGCGGTTTTCATAAAAGTTTTGCGTGCTGCACTGCTGCACGGTCTCTGTGCGGTCTTGCCCACCGCCTTCAATGCTGTTGCCCAACACCGCGCCACCAATCAGGCCGATCATGGTGGCCAGTGCGCGGCCACTGCCATCGCCCACCGCATTGCCCATGGCACCGCCGGCAATGCCGCCCATGATAGCGCCCGCGCCCGACTTCTGGCCCGGCACCGTCACCACCTGTTCTTGGCACACTTGGCGAGGCACTACGACCTGCTGCACCACGGGGGTGCTGCTGATCACGCGGCCTTGTTCGTCTTGGGCCTGGGCGGCACCGGCGGAGGCCAGCACCAGCAGGCCAGCCATCACGGGGAACACAGGTTTTTTCATGCTTGTCATGGAGAAAACTCCTAGGATGTTGAGCCTCTAGCATGCGCAGGTTGTGTCAATGCTTGATAGCCGACATGTAAATTTTGGTATCCAAACCTTCAGTAACAGTCCGTCCTTCATTCCGTTGAGCCGAGCACATCGCGCGCCAGCGCCTCGGCCACTTTCAGGCCGTCCACGCCCGCTGACAAAATGCCGCCCGCGTAGCCCGCGCCTTCGCCTGCAGGGTACAGGCCACGCGTGTTCAGGCTTTGAAAGTCGGCCCCACGGGTGATGCGCAGCGGCGCTGAGGTGCGGGTTTCCACCCCGGTCAGCACGGCGTCAGCCATATCGTAGCCCTTGATCTTGCGGCCAAACACCGGCAGGGCTTCGCGCATGGCTTCAATGGCGTAGGCGGGCAGGGCGGGAGCCAAGTCGCCCAGCTTGACACCTGGCTGGTACGAGGGTTGCACTGTGCCCAGAGCGGTGGACGGTTTTTGTGACACAAAGTCGCCCACCAACTGGCCGGGGGCTTCGTATGTGCTGCCACCCAGGGTGTAAGCCCGCGCTTCCAGCGCACGCTGCAACACAATGCCCGCCAGCGGGTGCGTTTGGCCCTGCGCGGCCAGCGCTTGCGCCTGTGCTGCATAGCGGGTGCCGTCGGTTTCGCCAAAGGCAGCGGTCCATAGCGGCGTGTCTTGCGGGAAGGTTTGCGGAAAATCTGCAGGTTCAATGCCCACGACCATGCCCGCGTTGGCGTTGCGTTCGTTGCGCGAATACTGGCTCATTCCGTTGGTGACCACGCGGCCCGGCTCGCTGGTGGCAGCCACAACCATGCCGCCCGGGCACATGCAAAAACTGTACACCGCACGCCCATTTTTCGCGTGGTGCACCAGCTTGTAGTCGGCGGCTCCCAGCAGCGGGTGCCCGGCGTGGCGGCCCCAGCGGGCGCGGTCGATCACGCTTTGCGGGTGCTCAATGCGAAAGCCCACCGAAAACGGCTTGGCTTCCAGGAACACACCGGCATCAAACAGCAGCGCAAACGTGTCGCGCGAGCTGTGGCCCAGCGCCAGCACCACGCGCCGGGCGGGCAGCGTGTGCTCGGTGCCCGCGTCCAGCTGGCGCACCCGCACGCCGGTGACTTGGTGGCCGCCGCCATCGGCGGGCGCCAATTGCAGGCCGCACACCTGTTGCTGAAAGCGAATTTCGCCACCCAGGGCAATGATTTTTTCGCGCATGGCTTCCACCACTTTCACCAGCTTGAAGGTGCCAATGTGCGGGTGCGCCATGTACAGAATTTCGGGTGGCGCACCGGCCTCCACAAACTCGTGCATCACCTTGCGGCCCAGAAAACGCGGGTCTTTGATCTGGCTGTACAGCTTGCCGTCAGAAAACAGCCCCGCACCACCCTCGCCATATTGCACGTTGCTTTCGGGGTTGAGCACGTGTTTGCGCCACAGGCCCCAGGTGTCTTTGGTGCGCTGTCTCACCGGCTTGCCGCGCTCCAACACGATGGGTTTCAGCCCCATTTGCGCTAGCGCCAGCGCGGTGAACAGGCCGCAAGGACCCAGGCCCACCACCACCGGGCGGTCGGCTTCGTCGCTGGGCCAGTGCGCGGGCGCGTGTCCTGGTGGGTGCCAGGCCATGTCGGGCGTGGCGTTTATGTGCGGGTGGTCAGCGTGTTGGGCGAGCAGGGCGGTTTCATGCGCCGGGTCGGTTAGCGCCAAGTCCACGATGTACACCGCCAGCAAATCGGCCTTGCGGGCGTCAAAGCTGCGTTTGAACACCTCCAGCGTGGAGATGATGGCAGGCGCAATGCCCAGCGCGGTGGCTGCCAGCCGGGTCAGCGCTGCAATGGGGTGCGGCGGTGGCGTGCGGTCTTCGTCGGTTTCAGACGGTGCATCGGCAGCGCGGCGGTGTT
>JAUXXN010000188.1 GCA_030684755.1 Hydrogenophaga sp. | reverse complement strand
TATAATGCTTGGCTTTGCGCTTGTACCCGTTTTTACATTGTGTGCTCGGGTCAGGTGCTTGATAGTTGCCACAGTTGGTTGATTGGGCGTTTTGGCATTCTGGCCACCCCATTTATGCCACCCCGTTTGAACCCAACCGATTTCAGGAGCCCATCATGGCCGTTCAGCAAAACAAAAAGTCCCCATCCAAGCGCGGCATGCACCGTTCGCACAACGCGCTGAACGTGCCGGGCATCGCCGTGGAACCTACCACTGGCGAAATCCACCTGCGCCACCACATCAGCCCCAACGGTTTCTACCGTGGCCGCCAGGTGCTGAAAAACAAATCAGAAGCCTAAGTGACGAGCGCCTACAGGCCTCGCCGCGGTGTCGCGCTCGGGGTTGTTAGGTTATCCAAGCACTGGCCCGCATGATCCATGCGGGCTTTTTTCATTCTTGTGGTGCCCTGAGCGCCTGCACCAGGATGTTGTCATGATCACCGTCGCTGTCGATTGCATGGGGGGAGACGTCGGTCCGGCCGTGACGCTGCCGGCCTGTGCGGCCTTTTTGGCTAGTCATCCCCAGGCGAAGCTGTTGCTGGTGGGGCAGCCGGCAGTTTTGGCTGCCTGGCCGCAGGTTTTGAACAATGTGCGTTGTTCGGTTGTGCCTGCCTCCGAAGTTGTCGCCATGGACGATCCTGTGGAGGTGGCGCTGCGCCGCAAAAAAGACTCGTCCATGAGGGTTGCGATCACCCAAGTCAAAGACGGCACGGCGCACGCCATGGTGTCTGCCGGCAACACGGGGGCGCTGATGGCGATTGCTCGTTATGTGTTGAAAACGCTGGACGGTATCGACAGACCTGCTATCGCCTCCCAGCTTCCCAACTCCCGTGGTGGTGCCACCACCGTGCTGGATCTGGGGGCCAATGTGGACTGCACAGCAGAGCATTTGCTACAGTTCGCGGTAATGGGTTCTGCGCTGGTCGCAGCTGCCACTGGACGAAAAGAGCCATCGGTTGGCTTGCTCAATGTGGGTGAAGAAATCATTAAAGGCAGCGAAGTTATCAAAAAAGCGGGTGTTTTGTTGCGAAATGCAGCCAACACCGGTCATTTGAACTTTTTCGGCAACATCGAAGGTGATGATGTTTTTAAGGGGACGACCGATATCGTGGTGTGCGATGGCTTTGTGGGCAATGTGGCACTGAAGGTCAGCGAAGGTCTTGCAGCCATGATCAGCGGCTTCATTCGTGAAGAATTTTCTCGCAACATTTTTACCAAAATGGCGGCAATCGTGGCTTATCCAGTGCTATCTGCTTTTAAAAAGCGGGTAGATCACCGGCGCTACAACGGGGCAGCCCTGTTGGGGTTGCGTGGCTTGGTGTTCAAGAGCCACGGTTCAGCCGATGCATTTGCGTTTGAGCAGGCACTGTGCCGGGCTTATGATGCGGCCCTCAACAACTTGTTGGACAACGTTCGAGAGCGCATTGCACAAGCTGCCCCGCTGATTGCCGGTGGCGCTGTGCCCAGTGACTTTAAAAACGTTCCCACCATCTAACCCAGATTCGTCCTCCGAATGACACGCTACGCCCGCATATCCGGCACCGGCAGCAGCCTGCCTCCCCAGCGCTTGACCAATGCCGACATGGTTGACATGCTGGCTCAGCGCGGCGTGGAGACCAGTGACGAGTGGATCGTGGAGCGCACAGGCATAAGGGCGCGTCACTTTGTGGCTGACGGTGTGTTTGCCAGCGACTTGGCCTCCGAAGCTTGCCGCCAGGCGATGGATGCGGCCGGTGTGGTGCCCGCAGATATTGACTTGATCATTGTGGCCACGTCCACGCCCGACAGGGTCTTTCCCTCCACCGCAGCTCTTTTGCAGCACAAGCTGGGCATTGCAGGTTGTCCGGTGTT
>JAUXXN010000176.1 GCA_030684755.1 Hydrogenophaga sp. | reverse complement strand
GCCCAGCGTGACACCTTGGTAAATGGTGCAGCCGTCGCCAATTTCGGCGGTTTCGCCCACCACCACGCCCATGGCGTGGTCAAAAAACACCCGCTCGCCCACCTTGGCCCCGGGGTGAATTTCGATGCCGGTGAGCCAGCGCGCCACATGCGAGGTGAAGCGGCCCAGCCACTTCAGGCCGTGCGTCCAACACCAATGCGCCGGGCGGTGCAGCCACACGGCGTGCAGGCCGGGGTAGCAGGTGATGACTTCCCAGGTGCTGCGGGCGGCGGGGTCGCGTTCAAGAACGCATTGGATGTCGGAGCGGATGCGAGAAAACATGCGGTCAGTCTAGCGCTTTGCCTTTTCAGCCATTTGCAGCATGGCCTTGGCAACACCGCGAAGAATGTGGATTTCTTCGTCGGTGGGTGCGGCGCGGTTGAACAACTGGTTCAAGCGCGGCATGAGTTTTTTGGGCGCAGCGGGATCTAAAAAATCCACCGCGACCAGGGCCTGTTCTAGGTGGGTGAGCATGCCCGCTAGGGCTTGAGCGTCGGCGGCGGGGCGGGCGGTGGCGGGCGGCAAGGCAAATCCACCGAGGGCCTGGCGCCAGTCGTAGGCAATCAGCTGCACCGCAGCGGCCAGGTTGAGGGAGCCAAAGTGCGGGTCGGTGGGAATGCTCAGGCAGGTGTGGCAGCGGTACACGTCTTCGTTGCGCATGCCAAAGCGTTCGGAGCCAAACAAGAAGGCCACGCCACCGGGCTGGTTGGGCGGCGCTGCGCCGGGGGCCTCTGGCGACTGGCCGAGCAAGGCGGCGAAGTGTTCGCGCGGGGCGCGGGTGGGCGGGCCAAAGTCGCGCGGCGTCATGGCGGTGGCGCAGAGATGGTCCATGCCGTCGAGCGCTTCGTCCAACGTGTCCACGATGCGGGCTTTGGTCAGCACATCGTTGGCCCCGCTGGCGCGTTGGATGGTTTCTTCGCGCCGCAGCACATTGGACCAACGTGGCGCCACCAACACCAAGTCGTCAAAGCCCATGACCTTCATGGCGCGGGCCACAGCGCCCACGTTGCCGGCATGGCTGGTTTGGATCAGAACAAATCTCGAATGCATATGGGTTCCCCCCCGCGCCGCTTCGCGTCACCCCCTGAGGGGGCCACACCAGCAGCCCGGCGAAGCCGGTTCTGCGGTGTTTGCTGAGTGAGACACTCTCACTGCGGCGGGGGTGTTGTGTTGAAACGGTAAAATCCGGTATTGTCGCTGCCCCGTATCGCCTGGGGCTTTGCTTTCCTGCTCTTCCACTGTCACGCGTTCCGCTCTGCGGCCGCGCAAAGGTTTACAACCCATGTCGTCCACACTCCACCCCATGCTCAACGTGGCCATCAAGGCCGCACGTACCGCCGGTACCATCATCAACCGCGCTGCGCTGGACGTGGAGTCGGTCCGGGTCTCTGCCAAGCAGACCAACGATTTTGTAACCGAGGTGGACCATG
This sequence comes from Hydrogenophaga sp., assembly GCA_030684755.1. Taxonomy (GTDB): domain Bacteria; phylum Pseudomonadota; class Gammaproteobacteria; order Burkholderiales; family Burkholderiaceae_C; genus Hydrogenophaga. Next base: position 7,965 of record JAUXXN010000176.1, on the reverse strand, counting down.
CGGCTGAGGCCGCGATCATCGACATCCTTCTAACCGCCTACCCCGACCACACCATTTGGGCCGAAGAGTCGGGCCAGCGCCCGGGCAAGGACGGCGGTGCAGACCATGTCTGGATCATCGACCCGCTGGACGGCACCACCAACTTCATCCACGGCTTCCCGGTGTACTGCGTGAGCATTGCGCTCATGGTGGGCAACAAGCTGGAACAAGCTGTCGTATACGACCCGAGCCGCAACGACCTGTTTTGCGCCACCAAAGGGCGCGGCGCCTACATGAACGACCGCCGCATCCGCGTGGCCAAGCGCATCGCCATGCGCGACTGCTTGCTGTCCACCGGCTTCCCGTTCCGTCCGGGCGACGCTTTTCAAACCTACCTGCAAATGCTGGGCGACGTGATGCCCAAGTGCGCCGGTGTGCGCCGCCCCGGTTCGGCCGCACTCGACCTGGCCTATGTGGCCGCAGGCTTCACCGACGGCTTTTTTGAAATGGGTTTGTCGCCTTGGGACGTGGCCGCCGGCGCGTTGTTGGTCACCGAGGCCGGTGGCTTGGTGGGCAACTTTACCGGCGAGTCCAACTTTTTGGAGCAAAAGGAATGCATGGCCGCCAACCCGAAAATTTACGGGCAATTGGTCGGCATCACATCCAAATACAGCAAGTTCGCCAGCGCGGGCGACAAAGCCGCGTTGCGCCAGACGCTGAAAAAACCGGGTGCTGACGCCAGCGCCGATACCGATGAAACCACCGAGAGCGCGTCCACCGCTGCGCCGACTGCTGGCGATGCACCGTCGGACACCGCGCCCTTTTGATGGGCTGACGGGCTGCTGATCAGCCCACTGTGACACCGCATGACGCACCCCTTGACCGCCCCGCTGGACAAACACACGCCCATGATGCAGCAGTACCTGGCCATCAAGGCCGGGTACCCGAACACGCTGGTGTTCTACCGCATGGGCGATTTTTACGAGCTGTTTTTCGCTGATGCCGAAAAAGCCTCGCGGCTACTGGACATCACGCTGACGCAGCGCGGCCAGTCGGCGGGCGTGCCGGTCACCATGGCGGGCGTGCCGTTTCATTCGGTGGACAGCTACTTGGCGCGGCTGATCAAGCTGGGCGAGTCGGTGGCGCTGTGCGAGCAAGTGGGGGATGTGGCCACGGCCAAAGGGCCGGTGGAGCGCAAGGTGGTGCGGGTGGTCACGCCCGGCACGCTGACCGACACCGAGCTGCTGTCGGACAAAAGCGAAGCCTTGCTGATGGCGGTACACCCCGGCGTGCGCACCGGGTGTGGCCTGGCCTGGATGTCTGTCACCCAGGGCATTGTGTTTTTGGCGCAATGCGCCAGCAACGAACTGGCCGACTGGGTGTCGCGCATCGGCCCCGGCGAGCTGCTGTACAGCGCCGAGGTGTCGCCCGCCTTTGAGAAACACCTGCAAACCCTGGCCAGCCAGCCCAGCGCTGCGGGCGCACGGCTGGTGGCGGTGTTGCGCCCGGCCTGGGCGTTTGACGCGACCTTGGGCCAGCGCAAACTGTTGGAACAACTGCAAGCCGCCAGCCTAGCTGCCTGGGACGCGCAAGACCTGCCCGACGCCCACGCCGCCGCCGCCGCGCTGCTGGATTACGCCGAACACACGCAGGGCCGCGCCCTGACCCATGTGAAAAGCCTGAAGGTGGCGCGCAGCGACGAGCTGATCAACCTGCCGCCAAACACCCGGCGCAACCTGGAACTGACCCACACCTTGCGCGGTGAAACCAGCCCCACGCTGTTTTCGCTGCTCGACGTGTGCTGCACCGGCATGGGCAGCCGCATGCTGCGCAGCTGGCTGCTGGAACCGCCGCGCCAGCGCACCACCGCCCGCGCCCGACTGGGCGCCGTGGGCATGCTGCGCGCTGGCCCGTGGAACAACCTGCGCCAAGCCCTGAAAGGCGCGAGCGATGTGGAGCGCATCACCGCCCGCACCGCGCTGCGCCAAGTGCGCCCCCGCGAGCTGGTGGGCCTGGGCCAAACCCTAGCAAGAGCGCACCAATTGGCGCATCAGTTGGCCCAACAACTGGGGCAACACACATCCAGCGATTTGCTGGGCCAATTGGCCGCCGATTTGCAACCGCCCAGCGGCTGCGCCGAGCTGCTGCATGCCGCCTTGCTGCCCGAGCCCGCCGCGCTGGTGCGCGACGGTGGCGTGATCAACCACGGTTTTGACGCCGACCTGGACGAGCTGCGCGGCATACAAAACAATTGCGACGGTTTTTTGCTGGAGCTGGAAGCCCGCGAACGTGCCCGCACCGGCATCACCAACCTGCGGGTGCAATTCAACAAGGTGCACGGTTTCTACATTGAGGTCACGCAGGGCCAAGTGGACAAAGTGCCCGACGACTACCGCCGCCGCCAGACGCTGAAAAATGCCGAGCGCTTCATCACGCCCGAGCTGAAAGCCTTTGAAGACAAAGCCCTGAGCGCGCAAGACCGGGCACTGGCCCGTGAAAAATGGCTTTACGAACAATTGCTGGACCAACTGCAAAGCTTTGTTCAGCCGCTCACCCAGCTGGCCCGTGCCATGGCCGCACTGGACGCGCTGTGCGCGCTGGCTGAGCGATCCATTGCGCTGGACTGGGCCGAGCCACAATTTGTACCCGAGCCCTGCATCGACATACGCGGTGGGCGCCACCCGGTGGTGCAAGCGCGGCTGAATCAAACCAGCGGTGCCAGCTTCATGGCCAACGACACGGTGATGGGTCCGAAGCAGCGCATGCAAGTCATCACCGGCCCCAACATGGGCGGTAAAAGCACCTACATGCGCCAAGTGGCAGTGATCGTTTTGCTGGCCAGCATGGGCAGTTATGTGCCCGCGCAGAGCTGCCGCTTGGGGCCGATCGACGCCATCCACACCCGCATTGGCGCCGCCGACGACCTGGCCAACGCGCAGTCCACCTTCATGGTCGAAATGACCGAAGCGGCGCAGATTTTGAATGCCGCCACGCCCAACAGCCTGGTGCTGATGGACGAAATTGGCCGAGGCACCTCCACCTTTGACGGCTTGGCCCTGGCCGGAGGCATTGCCACCCACCTGCACGACAAGGCGCGCGCCTTCACCCTGTTTGCCACCCACTACTTTGAACTCACCGAATTCCCGGCCCACCACCATGCGGCGGTGAACGTGCACGTGAGCGCGGTGGAAAGCAGCAGCAAGGGTGGCATTGTGTTTTTGCACCAGATCGAGCCTGGCCCGGCCAGCCGCAGCTACGGTATTCAGGTGGCCCGACTGGCCGGTGTGCCTGCCAGCGTGGTGCAGCACGCCCGCCAGGCACTGGCCGCCTTGGAAGCGCAAAGCGAAGAAAGCCGCAGCCAAGTGGACCTGTTTGCCCCGCCGCCGCCCAGCGCCGCGCCCGAAACACACCCGCTGCAAGCCGCCTTGCAACACATCAACCCCGACGCCCTGAGCCCGCGCGAAGCGCTGGAACAGCTCTACCAACTCAAGCAACTCGCCGACAAAACATGACTTACTGCGTCGCCGTCAAACTCAACGCCGGACTGGTGTTTCTCTCCGACTCCCGCACCAACGCGGGCCTCGATCAAATCAGCACCTTCCGCAAAATGATCGTGTATGAGAAGCCGGGCGAACGCTTCATGTGTCTGCTCTCAGCGGGCAACCTGAGCATCTCGCAGTCGATCCGCGAGATTCTTCAGGTGGAGCAACTTGACCACCCCGAAGGCGGCGAGCCCATCACCATCTGGAACGCCACAAGCATGTTCGACGCCGCCCGCGTGCTGGGCGCGGCGGTGCGCCATGTGTTTGAGCGCGACGGCGAGTCGTTGCAGCGCGCCGGGGTGGACTTCAATGTGTCCATCATCTTTGGCGGGCAAATTGCCGGAGAAGGCATGCGCCTGTTTCAGGTGTATTCGGCGGGCAACTTCATTGAAGCCACGTCGGAGACCCCGTTTTTCCAGATTGGCGAGTCCAAATACGGCAAACCGGTACTCGACCGCGTGATCACGCCGGACACACCGTTGAACGAAGCCGCCAAGTGCGCGCTGGTGTCGATGGACTCCACGCTCAAATCGAACCTATCGGTGGGCCTGCCACTGGACTTGGCGGTGTACGAGGTGGACCACCTGCAAAGTGACAAGATCACCTGTATCGATGAGAACAACCCGTACTTCAAAATGGTGCACAACACCTGGGGCCAAAAGCTGCGCGAGGTGTTCGACAGCATTGAGCACCCCACCTGGGACGGCGCCCACACCGAAGTGCCGCTGCTTTGCGGCAGCGCGCGCAGCCAGCCACTCAAGAAAATTTCCAACGCCAAAGAACGGCTGATCTGACGCCGCGATGTCCCTCATCGTCTTCTCGCACGCCAACAGCTTTCCAGCCAGCACCTACCGCGTTCTGTTTCAGTCGCTGCGCGCCCGTGGATTTTCGGTGTGCGCCGTGGATCAGTTCGGCCACGACCCGCGCTACCCCGTCACCAGCAACTGGCCGCACCTGGTGCAGCAACTGGCCGACTTTGCAGCCCCTGAAGTGCAGCAGCACGGCCAGGGCGCCTGGCTGGTGGGCCATTCGCTGGGCGGGTTTCTGAGCCTGATGTGCGCAGCGCGCCACCCGCAGTTGGGTGGCCATCCGGTCAAGGGCGTGCTGCTGATCGACTCCCCCGTGCTCGGCGGCTGGCGCGCGCGCACGCTGGAGCTGGTCAAGCGCACCCAGTTGGTGGGCTCGGTGTCGCCCGGCAAAGTGAGCCGTCGCAGGCGCAACAGCTGGCCCAGCGAAGCAGCAGCCTTGGAACACTTTGCCCACAAGAAAGCTTTTGCCCGCTGGGACCCGCAGGTGCTGCGCGACTACATTGCCCACGGCACCCACGATGTGCCGCACGGCAGCGGTACGCAGCGCATGCTGCGCTTTGACCGCGATGTAGAAACCGCCATTTACAACACCCTGCCCCACAACCTGGACCGCCTGCTGCGCCGCCACCCACTGCAATGCCCTGTGGCGTTCATCGGCGGCACAGCATCACAAGAAATGAAACAGGTCGGCATGGCCATGACGCACCGTGTGGTGGGCAAAAACCACCCCGAGCGCATGCTCATGATTGAAGGAAGTCATTTGTTTCCCATGGAAAAGCCGCAGGAAACTGCTGCTGGCATTGAAATACTGCTGCGTGATTTGGAAAACCGGCTTGAGCTGTGAACCTGAGGTCATGACCCACCACACCCAACCCGAGGGCTCCAGCCCTGCCCTAACCGGGTGGCAGCGTGTGGTGAACTGGCAGCCCCATACCCGAAGCCCCTGGCAACGGTATGCCGTGGCCGTGCTCATCACATTGCTGGCGGCTTGGTTGCGTGTGGCCTTGGCGCCCGCCGAATCGGGTGGGCGGTTCGTCACCCTGTCGCTCGCCGCAGCCCTGTCTGCCTTGTATGGTGGTTTTGGGGCCGGTATGGTCAGCACGCTGCTGGGCACGCTGCTGGTCAATTTTTTTCTGGTTCAACCGTATTTATCCTTTGCTTTCAGCGACCCTGTTGAGGCTTTCTGGCTCAACCTCTGGCACCTGATGAGCCAAATCGTCGTCGTGGGTGCCATTGCGCTGATGCAACGCCACAACCACGCGCTGCTTGAAGCCACCGAACGCAGCCAGTTGAGCAACCAGCAGCTCAAAGACACCTTTGCACACAGCGCCACCGGTATGGCCCACAGCCATCTGGACGGCCGCTGGATTCGCATCAACCAGACCTACTGCGATCTGGTGGGCTACACCCGCGAAGAACTGGTGCGCATGCACTTTCGCGACTTCACCCATCCCGACGATCTGGGGCTTGATATGGATTTGCTGGCCAGCACCTTGTCGGGCGAACTCACCCACTACAGCTTTGAGAAGCGCTACATCCACAAGCAAGGCCACACGGTTTGGGTTCACCTCACGCTGTCGCTGATCCGCACCACCGAGGGCGCACCCGACTACCTGATCGCGGTGGTGCAAGACATCAGCCCGCGCAAAACCATTGAAATGGCCCTGCGCACCAGCGAGATGCTGTTGCGCCAAGCGCAAACCCTGGCGGGCATGGCCACCTGGCAGGCCGACGTGGCCCGCAACCGCTTCACCACGCTGTCGGGCTCACACACCTTGCTGCGCCTGCCTTTCGCCGAGTTGTCGGGCCACGACCTCATGGCTCTCACCCACCCCGACGACCAAGCCCGCATGCTCGCGCACTGGTCTTCAGCGGTGCAAGGCCACAGCGTCTACGACCACGAATACCGCGTGGTGCTCAACGGTGACGTGCGTTGGTTTTCGGTGCAAGCCGAATTTGAACGCGACGCACAGGGTCGTGCGGTGCGGGCGCTGGGCGTCACCCACGACGTGACCGATCGCAAACGTGCGGAGCTCGAAATTCAGCAGCTCAACGCCTCGCTGGAGCAGCGCATTCAGGCCCGTACCCTGGCGCTCAAAGGCGCTTACGACGAACTGGAGAGCTATTCGTATGCCGTGGCGCACGACCTGCGTGCGCCGCTGCGCACCATCTCGGGCTTTGCGCAAGCACTGCAAGAAGACGCTCCCACGCTGGACGCCAACAGCCGCAGCCACCTGCAGCGCATCATGGCCGCTAGCAAAAAAATGGGCGAGTTCATCGACGGTCTGCTGCAACTCTCCCAATACACACGCGGGGAGTTGGAACGCCAGCCGGTCAACCTGAGTGCCATGGCCACACACCTGCTCGAAGAGCTGGCCAGCGACACCCCCCTGCGCCAGGTGACGTGGTCGGTGCAAGCCGATCTGCAGACCCAGGCGGACCCGGCTCTGATGGAAGCGCTGCTGCAAAACCTGTTGAGCAACGCCTGGAAATACACCGGGAACACCCCGCACGCGGTGATTCGCGTTTTTGCACACGAACAAGACGGCCAGCGTCACTACTGCGTGAGCGACAACGGCGCCGGTTTTGACATGGCTGGGGCCACCAAGCTGTTTCAGCCATTTCAACGCCTGCACAGACCCCACGAATTCAGCGGCCTGGGCATTGGACTGGCCACCGCAAAGCGCATCGTGCAACGCCACGGCGGCACCTTGCAGGCCCAAGCAACACCAGGGCAAGGCGCCACTTTTTGCTTCACGTTGCCACCAGAAACCTAGGCCAACACAAACCGACAGGGCTTCAGGGCTTGAGCTGGTCGCCCTCTGGCGCAACGGGCTCGCTCAGGCTGCGCGGGTCCATTTGCAACACCACCTGGGAGCCCCCACCCATCACCACGAAGCTGGCCTTTTCTTCCGTTGGCACCGCAGCCGCCGCCCGCAGGCGGTTCAGCGTGTACAGCGCAAGCAAACCCAGCACCGCCGCAAAGTAAAGCATCAGGCTGGCCGGGCCCAATTGGTCCATCACCACGCCCGCCAAGGTCGGCCCAATGGCCGCGCCAACGCCATGAATCAGCAGCAAGCCCCCGGTAAATTCCACCAGCCGCGAGGAGTCGATCACGTCGTTGACGTGGGCCACGCCCAGGCCATAAATGGCGAACATCAGCCCACCAAACAGCAGCGCCAGCGGAATCAACGCGTCGCCTGAAAACTGCGACAAGACGTAGGCAACACCCGACACCGCAGCGCCCAATACACACACCCAGACCAACACCAGCCGACGGTCGTGGCTGTCTGAATAGTGGCCCACGGGCCACTGAAACAGCGCGCCGCCCAAAATGGCTGCCGCCAGAAACGAAGCCACCCCCGCATCTGTGAAGCCCACACCCTGGGCAAACAGCGCGCCCATGCCATAAAAGGCACCCGTGATCAGGCCCGAAGCCAGCGCCGCTGCCATGCCCATGGGCGAGGCTTCGTACAGGTTGCGCAGGCTCAGGCGCGGGGCTTCCACAGGCACAGGCTCATCTACGGGTGTCATCGTGATGGGCAGCAGTGCAAAAGAAAACAGCACCGACACCATGGCAAACGGCACAAAGCCGAAGCGGTCGCCCACCAAAATCAGCCACTGCCCAAGCGCCA
>JAUXXN010000143.1 GCA_030684755.1 Hydrogenophaga sp. | reverse complement strand
TCGTGACCTTGATGCCGCTCTTCTCGTTTTCCTTGTTGGTGGAAACGCGGAAGGCTTCGAGGTCGGTGATGTCACAGTCGTCGTGGTTGGTGACAGCCGGGATCATGACCGCGTTGCGCAGCAAGTTGGCACCGCTGATCTTCTTGATGCGGCCCATCTCCTTGCGCTCGATGGGGCCGAACTTGGCGAAATCCACCTTGGGCCACGGAATCAAGCCCAGCTCGGAACCACCACCGCCCGTCGATGGAGCGGGCGCCTTGGCCTTCTGGGCGGCTGTTTGCACTGCGCCCGCCATCACCGACTTGGTGAAGCCCTGCACGTCGTCCAGCGTGATGCGGCCCTTGGGGCCTTTGCCGGGAACTTCGGCCAGCGGCACACCGAGTTCGCGGGCGAACTTGCGGACCGAGGGCGAGGCGTGCGGCAAACCCAGCGCCGGGGTGGCGGTGGGGTTGTGCGCTGGCGCAGCCACAGCGGACGCTGAGGCTGCTGCGGGAGCAGCCACAGCGGCCGCGGCCGGAGCCACCGGGGACGCTGCGGATGCGGCGGCCACAGGTGCCGGTGGCGCAGCGCCTGCAGCGCCTTCCAGAATCGCCAGCAAGTCACCAATATTGACCGTGTCACCCACCTTGACCTTGAGCTCCTTCAACACGCCGGCATGCGACGAAGGAATCTCCATCGAGGCCTTGTCGGACTCCACCGTGATCAGGCTTTGCTCCAGCTTGATGCTGTCGCCCGCCTTGACCATCACTTCAATGACGGCAACGTCCTTGAAGTCGCCGATGTCGGGCACCATCACCTGGATCGGACCCGAGGCTGCTGGCGCGGCAGCGGCCACCGGGGCCACCGCAGCGGCCACGGGCGCGGCTGCTGGAGCCGGCGCGGCAGTCGCTGGGGCGGCTGCGTCACCTGCAGCCTCCACCACCAGCACCACCGAGCCTTGCTTGACTTTGTCGCCGACAGCAACGCGCAGTTCTTTGACCACGCCTGCCGTCGAGCAGGGGATTTCCATCGAAGCTTTGTCGGACTCGACCGTGATCAGGGACTGCTCGGCCTTCACCGAATCACCCACCTTAACCATCAGTTCAATGACCGTTACCTCATCAAAGTCACCTATGTCCGGGACTTGTACTTCAACCAATGCCATATCTTTCTCCAATCAAATGTTCAGTGCGCCAGCAGCATTGCGTTCACACCATGAAACCTTCAGCCTGGCGGAGCCAGTTTTATGGGTTCACCCCATTCAAGGGGAAAGCGCGAAGCGTTGCAGGTCTGGATCGGCTTCAGGCGTACAACGGGTTGACTTTGTCGGTCTTGATACCGTACTTGGCAATCGCCTCAGCCACCTTGGCCACAGGGACAGTGCCCTCTTCGCTCAGCGCCTTGAGAGCGGCCACCACGATGTAGTGGCGGTTGATTTCGAAATGCTCGCGCAGCTTGCTGCGGAAGTCGCTACGTCCAAAACCGTCGGTGCCTAGGACTTTGTAGATGCGGCCCTTGGGAATGAACGAACGGATCTGCTCGGCGTAGTTTTTCATGTAATCGGTAGATGCCACCACCGGGCCCAATTGCGGCTGCAATTGCTGCGTGACGAAGGGGACACGCTGGGATGCGGTGGGGTGCAGCAGGTTGTAGCGCTCGGCGTCTTGGCCGTCGCGGGTCAGTTCGTTGAAGCTCGGGCAGCTCCACACATCGGCCTGCACGCCCCAGTCGGTGGCCAACAACACTTGCGCAGCCATGGACTCGCGCAAGATGGTCCCACTGCCCAGCAGTTGCACCCGCGTTCCACCCACGGCGCCGGGTTTGCACAGATACATGCCTTTGATGATCTGCTCTTCGGTGCCGGGCGTGAGGCCAGGCATGGCGTAGTTTTCGTTCAGCAGCGTCAAGTAGTAGAAGACGTTGTCCTGTTTTTCCACCATGCGCTTCAAGCCGTGGTGCAAGATGACACCGACTTCATGCGCAAAGGTCGGGTCGTAGCTGATGCAGTTGGGAATGGTGCCGGCCAGGATGTGGCTGTGGCCATCTTCGTGCTGTAACCCTTCACCGTTGAGCGTGGTGCGCCCAGAGGTGCCACCCAGCAGGAAACCACGTGCCTGCATGTCGCCAGCCGCCCAGGCCAAGTCACCGATGCGCTGGAAACCGAACATCGAGTAGTACACGTAGAACGGCACCATGATTCGGTTGCTGGTGCTGTACGACGTTGCTGCTGCGATCCAGCTGCTCATGCCGCCGGCCTCGTTGATGCCTTCCTGCAAAATTTGACCGGCCTTGTCTTCCTTGTAATACATGACCTGGTCTTTGTCGACCGGGGTGTACTGCTGGCCTGCGGGGTTGTAGATGCCGATCTGGCGGAACAGACCTTCCATGCCGAAAGTGCGGGCCTCGTCCACCAGGATGGGCACCACGCGCGGGCCCAGAGCCTGGTCGCGCAGGAGCTGCGTCAAAAAGCGCACATAGGCCTGGGTCGTGGAGATCTCACGGCCTTCAGCGGTGGGCTCCATCACGCTCTTGAAGGTGTCGATCGAGGGCACGGTGAAGCTCTCGTCGGCCTTGGTGCGGCGGTGCGGCAAATAGCCGCCCAGCGCCTTGCGGCGGGCATGCAGGTACTGCATTTCCGGCGTGTCGTCGGCCGGTTTGTAGA
>JAUXXN010000140.1 GCA_030684755.1 Hydrogenophaga sp. | reverse complement strand
TTGGGCAGGAACAGGTTCCACAAACCAGCGGCGCGGGCTTTGGGCTTGAGCTCTTCAATGAGGGTGGTGGGAATCCACGCATTGCCCTGGGCGCGGTTGGCGGCAATTTCGGCAAAAAAGCGGGCTTCGTTCGGGTAGATGTGCTCGTCCATGAAGGCGAGCAGGCGAGCGCGCATGTCCTTGACTTTGTCTGTGTAATCGAAGTTCATCGTGGCTCCTTGGGGTGGTGATGGGGATGCGAGGTTTCAAGACGGTTGGGCAAAGCGCCACGCCAGTTCGGCCATGGGTCGGGCGCCGGCGGCAGACTTCACCGCCTGTGCGCTGGACGCGGTGCCGGTTTCCACGCGCTTGGCGATGCCCTGCAAGATGGCCGCCAGGCGGAACATGTTGTAGGCGAGGTAGAAATTCCAGTCGGCCTTCAACTGCTCAGGCGTGGCGAAGCCGGTGCGCTGGCAATACAGGGCGATGTAGTCGGCCTCGGTAGGAATGCCCAGCGCCTGCACGTCGAGCCCGCCGATGCCGCGAAACAGCCCCGGGGGAATGTGCCAGGCCATGCAGTGGTAGCTGAAGTCGGCCAGCGGGTGGCCCAGGGTGGACAGTTCCCAGTCCAGCACAGCCAGCACACGCGGCTCGGTGGGGTGGAACATGAGGTTGTCGAGCCTGTAGTCGCCGTGTACCACCGACACCATGGACGCGTCGCGCGCCATGGCCGGAATGTTGTCGGGCAGCCAGGCCATGAGCCGGTCCATCTCGGCAATCGGCTGCGTCACTGACGCCACGTATTGCTTGCTCCAGCGGCCAATCTGCCGCTCAAAATAATTGCCCGGCTTGCCGTAGGTCTCCAGCCCGATGGTGATGGGGTCCACCGTGTGCAGGGCGGCCATGACGCGGTTCATCTCGTTGTAGATGGCGCCGCGTTGTTCACGCGTCATGTCCGGCAGGGCCTGGTCCCACATCACACGTCCGTCAACGCACTCCATGACGTAAAAAGCCCGCCCGATGACGGATTCGTCTTCACACAACACGTGCATTTGCGCCACGGGCACGCCGGTGCCTTGCAGGGCGCTCATCACCCGAAATTCCCGCTCGATGGCGTGGGCCGAAGGCAGCAGCTTGGCCACCGGGCCAGGCTTGGCCCGCATCACATAGGCCCGTTCAGGGGTGATGAGTTTGTACGTCGGGTTGGACTGGCCGCCTTTGAACATTTCCACCGTCAGCGGTCCACAGAAACCCGGCAGATGGGCTTGCAACCACAACTGCAAGGCAGCGGTGTCAAAGGCGTGCTGACCAGACACCGCGCGGGTGCCGGTGAAGTTTTGTGAGTCGCTCATGCGGAAAGCCTTACAAGAGAAAGATGGGTAGGCCAGACTTCCCGCACCCGCTGGGCGGCCGCGTTCAGGTGTCGGCTTCGGCGATGCGCATCAGCATCTGGCGGTTGCGCACCACCAGCCCGCCCTGTTCGATACGGATGGCGTCCTCGCGCTCCATCGACTTCAGTTCCTGGTTGACCCGCTGGCGCGAGGCACCCAGCAGTTGAGCCAGTTCTTCTTGCGCCAGTTGCAGGCCAATGCGCATTTCGTTGCCGTTTGCCAAGCAGGGCACGCCGTAGCTGCGCACCAGGTGCAGCAACTGCTTGGCCAAGCGGGCGCGCAGGGGCAGGGTGTTCAGGTCTTCCACCAGGCCAAACAGCGTGCGAATGCGACGCGCCTGCAGCCGCATGAGCGCTTCGTAGAGCTCCACGTGCATGCTCAGAATCTTCTGGAAATCGTTGCGGGCCACGCAGAGCAGGGTGGTTACGCCGTGGGCATAGGCATCGTGCGTGCGCTGGTCGCCGTCGAACATGGCCACATCGCCGAACCACACACCGGGTTCCACATAGGTCAGCGTGATCTGCTTGCCCGAGAGCGAAGTCGAGCTCACCCGCACCGCCCCCTTGGCCACCGCCGTCCACTCGGTGGGCGGGTCGCCTCGGGCAACGATCAGGTCGCCATCTTTGTATCGCTTGACGTAGGCGCATCGGAGTATGTCGTGACGCAGGGAAGGTGAAAGGCTGCTGAACCAGCGACCACTGTTGATCGCCTCGCGTTCTTCCATTGTCAGAATTGGTTCGTCCATGGGCTGTCTTATGAGTGACTGAAAACGGGAGGATTGTCGCCACTGAGACCGAGCGACGGTGTGGGGCAGGGGGCCACGGCTGTCTCGCAAGCGTCTTAATCGCTCGGCGGGGCGCCGTCTGGCAGTGTTCAGCGGTAGTTTGCTGAGCGCTTGTCCATAAAGGCGGAGATACCCTCGCCGCCATTGGCGTTGTGCAGGTTGCGCACAAAGTGGTTGCGCTCATGGGCCAACTGGGTGTGCAAAGACACCGTGGGGGCGTCGTTGGCCAGTTCTTTGATGCTGGCCAGCGCATTGGGTGCGCGGGCGTTGAGCCGCTCGCACAAAGCCAGCGCGTCGCCCAAGGCTTCGCCGGTACCGCTCACGGCGTTGATGACGCCCAACTGCTGCA
>JAUXXN010000132.1 GCA_030684755.1 Hydrogenophaga sp. | reverse complement strand
CGACTCTCCGGCGAGGGTTCGTTGAACCAACATGACATCGCTGTCGGGGGGTGGAGGTGCGTTATGGTCTTCGGGTGTCATGCGCGCGGAAATATAACCCACTGGGCCACGGGTTCGGCCTGAAGTACCCAACGGCGAGATTTGAAACCCATCTCAAGGTACTCAAGACGCCTGAAACAACGCGCGGCGCAAGCCATTCCAGCGCGATGGATCGCTGAACTGTTCTACCCATAGCCACCGGTGTGCCCCGTCTGGATTGCGAACCCGAAGCAACAAACGGCTTTGCAAGTCCAAGACACGCTCAACTTGCTGCAAAGGTGCGCCATCGCTGTGCTTATCACGCTGCCACCGCCACATACCATCACGCGAGAGCTCATTGGGCGGCGTGGCCAGCGCGTCCCACTGCAACAGGCCCACGGGTGCATGCACCCAGCTTCGCCAGGCAAAACCTGCCCAAGCCAACCAAAGCACTGCGCCAAACCAGCTTGCCATCCGAGGCACCTGCCCATCTGCACCCAGCCAAATCCACCACAGCAGCACCAGCAAACTCAGCACGGCCAGCATGCACAACAAGCCAGCGTAAAAAAAACAGCGCCCCACGGGGTAAATGACCGATGGGGCGTTGCGCATGTGTTGATTTGAAAATAGCCGTTTTCAAAAATTGTTCAGAGGCGCCGAAAAACCAGTGTGCCGTTCGTACCGCCAAACCCAAAGTTGTTTTTCACAGCCACGTCAATCTTCATATCTCGTGCCGTGTTGGCACAGTAGTCCAAGTCACATTCTGTGTCTTGGTTGAAGATGTTGATGGTGGGGGGACTGACTTGGTGGTGCACAGCGAGCACCGTGAACACGCTCTCGATACCGCCCGCGCCGCCGAGCAAATGGCCTGTCATCGACTTGGTGGAGCTCACCACCGTCTTGTAGGCGTGATCACCCAGTGCCGCCTTGATGGCGTTGGTCTCGTTCACATCACCCAGAGGCGTGGACGTGCCATGAGCGTTCAAGTAATTCACTTGGTCAACGTTCATGCCCGCGTTGCGCAAGGCGTTGAACATGGCGCGGCGTGGGCCGTCCATGCTCGGCGCTGTCATGTGACCCGCGTCGGCACTCATGCCATAACCCGAAAGTTCAGCGTATATCTTCGCACCACGGGCTTTGGCGTGCTCGTACTCTTCGAGCACCATCACGCCAGCGCCCTCGCCCAGCACAAAACCATCGCGGTCTTTGTCCCAGGGACGAGAGGCCGTGGTGGGGTCGTCGTTGCGGGTTGACAGTGCGCGCATGGCTGCAAAACCACCCACGCCCAGCGGCGACACAGTGGCTTCGGACCCGCCCGCCACAATCACGTCGGCGTCGCCGTACTCAATCTTGCGAGCGGCTTCGCCAATGCAATGCAGCCCGGTGGTGCAAGCCGTTACAACGGCAAGGTTCGGCCCTTTAAAGCCAAACCGCATCGACACATGACCAGAAATCATGTTGATGATGGAGGCCGGTACAAAGAACGGTGAAATTCGGCGCGGACCACGGCTCACGTACTCTGTGTGCGTACCCTCAATCATGGGCAAACCACCAATACCCGAACCAATAATGCATCCAATGCGATTGGCAGCTTCTTCGTCCAGTGCATCGCCTACCGACAAACCAGAATCCACCACAGCTTGGTGGGCTGCAGCAATGCCGAAATGAATAAACGTATCCATCGTCCGCGCTTCTTTGGCAGAGATGTACGACTCAAGGTCAAACCCCTTCACCTCACCTGCGATCTTGCAGGAGAAACTTGACGCGTCAAATTTGGTGATGAGGTCAATGCCAGACTTGCCAGCAAGAATATTGGTCCAGGCTTCAGTAACCGTGTTACCCACGGGACTGATGCAACCCAGACCGGTCACGACAACGCGACGTCGGCTCATTGGTGTCCCCCACGCTTTTCACAGCGTGTAATGCACCGCCACCCTAGGAGAGCAAACCCCATCAGGGTGACCGTGCGTTGGCTCATGGGTGGCTTAAGCCTTCTGGTGGGCCATCGCGTAATCGATGGCGTTCTGAACGGTGGTGATTTTTTCGGCGTCTTCGTCCGGAATTTCGATACCGAATTCGTCTTCCAGGGCCATCACCAGTTCTACCGTGTCCAACGAGTCGGCGCCCAGGTCGGCCACAAAGGCCTTTTCGCTGGTGACCTGACCCTCTTCCACGCCGAGTTGTTCTGCAATGATTTTCTTAAAACGTGCTTCGATATCGCTCATAAGTCCCTCTGAGGGTGGTTGGATGACAGACCGTCATT
>JAUXXN010000128.1 GCA_030684755.1 Hydrogenophaga sp. | reverse complement strand
CTTCGCCGCGCACCGCTTCGGTGATCAGGAAGCTCTTGGCGTGCGGGTGGTACAGGCAGGTGGGGTGGAACTGGATGAACTCCATGTTACCCACCCGGCAACCGGCGCGCCAAGCGGCGGCAATGCCGTCGCCGGTGGCGGTGTCGGGGTTGGTGGTGTATAGGTAAACCTTGCCTGCGCCACCGGTGGCCAGCACGGTGTGGGTGGCTCTGAAGGTCAGCACTTCGCAGCGCTCTTCGTCCAAGATGTAGGCACCGTGGCAGCGGCTGGACGCCGCAACCTTGCTGTGGCCGGGCAGTTTGCGGTCGGTGATCAGGTCGACCAGCATGTGGTTTTCAAACACCGCAATGCTCGGCGTGTCTTTCAGTCGCTGCAGCAAGGTGGCCTGCACGGCGGCGCCGGTGGCGTCTGTAGCGTGCACGATGCGGCGGTGGCTGTGGCCGCCTTCGCGGGTCAGGTGCAGCTCGCCGTGTTCGGTGGAAAACGGCACGCCCAGCTCTTGCAGCCAGGCCACGGCGGCGGGTGCGTGCTCCACCGTGAAGCGGGTGGCTTCCAAGTCGCACAGACCCGCACCGGCCACCAACGTGTCGTCCACATGCGACTGAAAGCTGTCGCCCTCGGCCAACACGGCGGCAATACCACCCTGCGCCCAGGCGCTGGAGCCGTCGCTCAAACCTCGCTTGGTGACCACCGCCACCCGGTGGGTGTCGGACAGGTTCAGCGCGGCGGTGAGGCCCGCAAGACCGCTGCCAATGATGAGAACGTCAAATTCGAGGGAGGGGGTCATGTGGGTGTTGTCGGTTGAGCGTACGCGCAACGGTGAGATGTTGTGGTTTCTTTCAAGAGCTTACTGGGGTGTAGGCCAGCCGCACATAAATGGGGGCAAACGCTTCGGCCTGTGTCAACTCAATCAAGGTCTCTTTGGCCAGTTCCAGCATGGCAATGAACGTGACCACCAAGACGGGCTGGCCTTTCTCCGGGTCGAACAGTTCACCGAATTCGACGAACTTACGGCCCCGCAGACGGCTCAGCACAATGCCCATGTGCTCGCGCACAGAGAGCTCTTCGCGGCTGATTTTGTGGTGTTGTACCAGCCGGGCGCGCTTCAAGATGTCTTGCCAAGCGCCATGCAGGTCCAACGGCGTTACATCGGGATACCGGGGTGCCAGTCCCTGCTCGATATGGACTTGGGCGCGCAGAAAGTCGCGCCCAAACTGGGGTTGGTCGGCCAGGCGTTGGGCGGCCCGTTTCATTTGCTCGTATTCAAGCAGGCGGCGCACCAGTTCGGCGCGCGGGTCTTCGGCTTCTTCGCCCTCGGCCACCCTTTTGGGCGGCAGCAGCATGCGCGACTTGATCTCGATCAGCATGGCCGCCATGAGCAGGTATTCGGCGGTCAGCTCCAGGTTGCTGGCACGAATTTCATCCACGTAGGCCAGGTACTGCCGCGTGACAGCCGCCATCGGAATATCGAGGATGTTGAAATTTTGTTTGCGAATCAGGTACAGCAGCAGGTCCAGCGGCCCTTCAAAGGCTTCTAAAAAGACTTGCAGCGCATCGGGCGGGATGTACAAGTCGCGCGGCATGGCGAACAGCGGTTCGCCGTACAACCGGGCCAGGGCGACATGGTCCACCACCTGGGGCAACCCATCGTCGAGCCCCAGTGGTGCTGTAGCCAGTGCGGGAGCCTCAGGGCTCATGTGCGGTGCGCGGGGCAACCGGTTCAGGTGTGGTCAGAGCCCGTCTGGTACACGTAGGGTTGCTGGGCCACTTTGGCCGATTCGGCATCGGCTTGAAAACTGCGGTCAATTTGCTTGTCCCACAGCAAAGAGCGGCCTTGGCGCTGTTCTTGTTCCAGGGTCGGGCGGTCTGCCTTGAGCTGGTCGAGAAAGGTGGTGGCGTCGGATGAATAGTGCGGGCGGGCGAAGAAGGACATGGTCGGTGCTCAGAGGTGGGGAGGTCATTTTAGCGATGCACCGGGGTTTAGCCGTTTGCCCGGGTTTGGCAGTCGCTGGAGCTTCCAGCTCCAGAGGGAGCGGAGCTGGAAGCTCAGGCTACGTTATGACTCCGGCCACGTGTTCAAAGCGGTTCCACCGCACGGCTGTGCCAGTTCAGCAGGGTCTTGCGCACCGTCATCAGCGGAGCCAGGTCGGCAAATTCTTTGCGCACCACATCGGCTGCAAAGTTGGCCATGAAGTCAGACTTGAGCATGGCGCGGGCGCGGTCCACGCCAATGTCTTCATAAGGCACTGACGACATCACCAAAAAGCCGTCGCTGGGAATGCGGCCCGAGCGCATGTTGGCGCGGATGATGCCGGCGGCCTTGCGAATCGGGTCGGCCAGGTCGGGGCTGTAGGGGCCGATGATGAGGGCCAGGTTGGGCAGGTGCAGCCAGTCAAAACCACGCCCGACGCACAGCATCCATTCGCGGTGCTCAATGTGCAGCGTGCGGTTGGTGGTGCGCAGGGCGGCGATGTGGCGCAGGTTGCCCAGCAGCAAGGGCAGCAGGTCGGCGCGGATTTGGGTCGGCATGTCGGGCAGCAGTTGCAGCAGGCGCGCCGGCAGGGTTTCCGTGTCGGTTTCGCTCAGGTCGGCCATGTTCAGTGTCTGGCCGTTGCAGCCGTGAACCACAAGGGCTTCTTCGTCGGTTTCAAAACCACACACCAGCGGGTACACCGTGCCGTGGGTGGCACCAAACAACACCGACACCTCGCGTTGAATCTCAAAGGTGTGGGCGCGGGCGTCGTCGGTGCGGTAATGAAAGCCAGCGCAGCCCCGGCGCTCGTCGCCCTTGGAAAAGTGGTAGGTGATCATCACCAGCGCCTGCCTGCCGCTGCGCACCACCTTGTCCATGGCGGCGGTGAGCGTTTCGCCCAGGTGCGGCCAGCCCAGGTTGAAGATGCCGCCCAAATTGCGAAACGGCAGGATGATGCCTTTGGGCGTTTGCGTGGCAATGGGAATGTTGATGCGTCCGTCCATGCACTTCATCACCAAAATGGCCGTGGGGTGGCGGGCCAGGTGGCGCTGGCGCGCCAGCCAGGCTTCGGGGCTGGCGTAGTCTTGAGCGTGCCGCTCTGCCAGGCCAAACAGCCAGTCGATTCGTTCAGTGATAGGGCTTTGCAGTGGCGCGGGGCTGTGTTTCATGGCCATAACCAGGGATTTATTTGAAAGTGTGCAGTTGTGCGGCAAAACCCGAGCGCTCCATCAAGGACTTGGGTTGCTCATTCAATCCCACCATACCCAGGTGACCGCCGCGCTTGTGTACCGCTTTGTGCAACTGCTCCAGTGCGTCCAGCCCGGTGGTGTCCAGCGAAATGAGTTGGGTGGCGTCCAGCATCACATTCACCGGCGTGGGGGATGCCTCCACCTCGGCCACGATCGGGTCGATCTTGGCCACGGCACCGAAAAACAGCGATCCGTACAGCCGAAACGTGATTTGCTGCGAATTGCGCGAGATGGCGTCGGCACGAAATATCCCGCTCTGGCGGCGCACAAAAAACACCACAGCCAGCACCAAGCCCAGCTCCACCGCCACCGTCAGGTCAAACACAATGGTGACCAGAAAAGTGGACACCATCATGATCCGGTAGTGGTTGCTGAACTGCTTGAGGCGGCCAAATTCGCGCCATTCGCCCATGTTCCAGGCCACAAACATCAACACACCCGCCAGCACCGCCAGCGGAATGTGTGCCGCCAGCGGCGCGGCCAGCAGCACCACAGCCGCCAGCGTGAGGGCATGCACCATGCCCGCCACCGGCGACACCGCGCCCGAGCGGATGTTGGTCACCGTGCGGGCAATGGTGCCGGTGGCGGGCATGCCACCAAAAAACGGCACCACCGTGTTGGCAATGCCCTGCGCCATCAGTTCCTGGTTGGGGTCGTGCTTGGGCGCGTCGCCCAGTTGGTCGGCCACGCGGGCGCACAGCAGCGACTCAATGGCGCCCAACAGCGCAATGGTGAGCGTGGGCGTGACCAGCATCTTCACCGTTTCCCAAGAAAAATCGGGCAATGCAAACGCGGGCGCGCCCTGCGGAATGCCGCCAAAGCGCGAGCCAATCGTTTCCACCGGCAGGCTCAGCGCCCAGGCCAGCAACGACAGCGAGATCAGCGCCACCACCGGCGCGGGCAGGCGCGAGGTGGCGCGCAAGGCGCTCACGGTTTCAATTTTGTCGAGCTGGCGGCGAAACTGCGAATCCACCGCCCACAAGCGCGGCCACACAAACAGCCCCGCCACACACACCGCGCCCAGGCCAAAAGCGTACAGGTTGAAACTGGCGATGTGCTGGGCAATGGTGCTGATTTGGCTGAAAAAGTCGGCCGGCATTTTGGCAATGTCCAGCCCCAGCAGGTCGCGCACCTGCGACAGCCCAATGAGCACCGCAATGCCGTTGGTGAAGCCAATCACCACACTCACCGGCACATAACGCACCAGCGTGCCCAGCCGAAACAGGCCCAGCAAAAACAGCAGCACACCCGCGCTGGCGGTGGAGATCAGCAGATTGGCCACGCCGTAGCGCTCCACAATGCCGTACACAATGACGATGAACGCGCCCGCCGGGCCACCAATCTGCACCGAGGTACCGCCCAGCGCTGAAATGATGAACCCGGCGATGATCGCGGTCCACAACCCCGCCTCGGGCTTGAGCCCGCTGGCAATGGCAAACGCCATGGCCAGCGGCAGCGCCACAATGCCCACGGTGGCACCGGCCCCCATGTCTTTGGCCAGCTTTTCGCTGTTGTAGCCCTTCAGATCGTTCAGCAAGCGGGGCCGGAACGGCGCCAAGGGGGGCAGGTTTTTCAGCATCGGTAAATGTTACCGTTCGCTACGGTTCGCAGAACTTACAGGCAGTTGACAACGGTATGAGGGTTTACACTGAATTTTTGATTTTTGGGGTGAATTCAGATGAATACGACTTGGCGCAAGCTGCCTCGGTGGCTGCTGGCGGGCCTGCTGGCCCTGCTGGTGGCCGCCTGCGATCCGCAAAACATCAGTGAGCTGGAAGAGGGCCTGTCCACCGAAGCCGATGTGCGCGAGCGTTTCGGTGCGCCCGAGGCCGTGTGGGACGGGCCTAATGGCGCCCAGATATACGAATACAACCGCCAGCCAGCAGGCCACACCAACTACATGATCACCATCGGCCCCGACGGCAAAATGGCCGCGCTGCGCCAAGTGCTCACGCCGCGCAACTTCGCCCAAGTGCAGCCCGGCATGATGATGGAAGAGGTGCGCCGCATGCTCGGCAAGCCCATGAAAATCACCACCTACGCCCTGAAGCAAGAAACCCACTACGACTGGCGCTACCAGGACGGGCCGAACGAAAGCGACAGCAAGGTGTTCACGGTGATCTTCACGCCCGATCTGCGGGTGGTCTCTACCCTGTCGGTCACCGATCCGGACTTGGACCGCAGCCGCTGAGCCTTGTCAGGCGGTGCGCAGCCGCTGCCAGTCGTCCAGCGCCGGGCGCAGCACCAGCAGCAACAGCAGCGCCGCCAGCGGCACGGTGCTGATGTAGCCCACATATTTGAAGCCCAGCGCGCCGGCCAAGCCACCCAGAAAAAAGCAGGCGATGAGCTGGCCGTGCACGCGTAGGCGATCGCGGTTGGCGCGCACCGGTGGCTGGCCGGGCTGCCGGTTCACATAGAGCAGTTTGCCCAGCTCGATGCCGCAGTCGGTGAGCAGGCCTGTGATGTGGGTGGTGCGGATGACGGCGCGCGAGATTTTGGTGATGACCGCGTTTTGCAGGCCCATGATGAAACACAGCAGCACCACCGTGAGCGGCAGAAACACACCGAGCAGGCTGATGGCGGCGCCGAACAGGCCAAACACCAGCAGCAGCGAGGCTTCGAGCATGAGCGGCAGGCCGTAGGCGCTGCGCAGTTCGTGGCGCAGGCCCCAGTTGACCAGCCAGGCGGTGGTCATGGCGCCCAGCAGAAAAGCCAGCACGGCACCCAGACCGGCACCGGCCAGCGCGAGCTGGCCCAGCACCAGGTTGTCGGCCACCGACGACAGGATGCCGGTCATGTGCGAGGTGTACTGGCCCACCGCCAGAAACCCGCCCGCGTTGGTCGCGCCCGCCACAAAGGCCAGCACCGAACCCAGCTTCAAGTCGGCCTGTGGCGTGCGCTGCAGGCTGGTGAAACCGCGGATGGTGGCAAACATGGACGCGGCGGTTTTCGGTGCGCTGGGTGGCTCAGTGGATGCGCATGCCGGGCTTGGCACCCGGCCAGGGGTTGAGGATGTGGATGCCGGGCTGGGCTTTTTCGTCGGCGTGGCTGGCGGCCAGCACCATGCCCTCGCTCAAACCAAACTTCATCTTGCGCGGCGCTAGGTTGGCCACCACCACGGTGAGCTGGCCCACCAGGTCTTCGGGCTTGTACATGCTGGCGATGCCGCTGAAGACGTTGCGCATGCGGCCTTCGCCCACGTCGAGTGTGAGGCGCAGCAGCTTGGTGGAGCCTTCCACCGCCTCGCACTTGACGATCTGCGCGATGCGCAGGTCGATCTTGGCGAAGTCGTCGATGGAGATGGTGTCGGCGATGGGCTCGCCGCCGGGGATCAATTTGGGCTCTTCGGGTGCGGGTGGGGGTTCAAACAAAGCGTCGAGCTGCTTCACGTCCACGCGCTGCATCAGGTGCTGGTAGACGCCAATGCGGTGGCCCGCGCCCAGCAAGCGGCTGGCGTCGGCGAAGGTCAGCGGCTCCACCTTCAGGAAGGCTTCGACGTTGGCGGCCAACGCGGGCAGCACGGGCTTCAAGTACAGCGAGATCAGGCGGAAGGCTTCAATGCAGGTGCTGCACACGTCTTGCAGACGGCCGTCCATGCCTTCTTTCTTGGCCAGTTCCCAGGGCTTGTTCTGGTCCACGTAGGCGTTCACCCGGTCGGCCAGCAGCATGATTTCGCGCAGGGCTTTGCCGTATTCGCGCTCGGCGTACAGCTCGGCCACGGTGGGCGCCAGGGTTTGCAGGTGGTCGAGCAGGGCGTCGCCGTCGGCCGAGACTTCGCCCAACTGGCCGTCAAAGCGCTTGGCAATAAAGCCCGCTGCACGCGAGGCGATGTTGATGTATTTGCCCACCAAGTCGCTGTTGACGCGGGCCATGAAGTCTTCGGGGTTGAAGTCCACGTCTTCGTTTTTGCCGCTGAGCTTGGCCGCGAGGTAGTAGCGCAGCCACTCGGGGTTCATGCCCAGGTCCAGGTATTTCAGCGGGTTCAGGCCGGTGCCCCGGCTCTTGCTCATCTTCTCGCCGTTGTTGATGGTCAAAAAGCCGTGCACAAACACGGCATTCGGCACCTTGCGGCCGCTGAACTTCAGCATCGCGGGCCAGAACAGGGTGTGGAAGGTGATGATGTCTTTGCCGATGAAATGGAACTGCTCGGTGGTCGGGTCGGCCATGAAGGCTTCATAGTCGCGCCCGGTTTTGGCAAAGTAGTTCTTCAGTGACGCCAGGTAGCCAATGGGCGCGTCCAGCCACACATAAAAATATTTGCCCGGCGCGTCGGGGATTTCGATGCCGAAATACGGCGCGTCGCGGCTGATGTCCCAGTCGCCCATTTTGGGTTTGCCGTCGGGGCCGGGTTCGATCCACTCAGCAATCTTGTTCAACACCTCGGGCTGCACCGCGCCGCTTTGCGTCCACTGGTCCAAAAAGGCCAGGCAGCGCGGGTCGGACAATTTGAAGAAGAAGTGCTCGGAGTGCTTCAGCACCGGCGTAACGCCAGAAAGTGCCGAGTACGGGTTCTTCAGCTCGGTGGGCGCGTACACGGCGCCGCAGCTTTCGCAGTTGTCACCATATTGGTCTTTGGCGCCGCATTTGGGGCATTCGCCCTTGATGAAGCGGTCGGGCAGGAACATACCTTTTTCTGGGTCGTAGAACTGCTCAATGGTGCGGGTTTCGATCAGGTCGTTGGCCTTCAATGCGCGGTAAATGTCTTGCGCGAGCTGGTGGTTTTCGGGCCCGTCGGTACTGTGCCAGTTGTCAAAACCGATGTGAAAACCGTCCAGATAGGGTTTGCGGCCCGAGGCGATGTCGGCCACGAACTGCTGCGGCGTTTTGCCGGCCTTTTCGGCCGCGATCATGATGGGCGCGCCGTGTGCGTCGTCGGCGCAAACAAAGTGCACTTCGTGGCCCTGCATGCGCTGGTAACGCACCCAGATGTCAGCCTGGATGTATTCCATGATGTGGCCAATGTGGAAATGGCCGTTGGCGTAGGGCAGGGCGGTGGTGACGAACAGGCGTCTCGAGCTCATGGCAGGGGCTTTCTATCAGGGGAACCCGTGATTTTAGGCCGCTTGCGCATGCCGGGTCTGGCGCTGGCCCGACACGCAACGCCCCCACTGTGCCAAGGCGTTGGGGGGAAGTCCTCATGGTGTTTGTGTGTATCGGGCGGGGTGGGGCGGGCGGGTAGACTTCGCGCCACCTCTTTCGACACCAAAAAACCGTTCCCCACAGGAGATTCCCCACAATGGCCGTTGACCAACAAGCGCTGCTGGCTGCCCTGCAGGCTGTGACTGACCCCAATACCGGCAAAGATTTC
>JAUXXN010000126.1 GCA_030684755.1 Hydrogenophaga sp. | reverse complement strand
GTGATGGCCGCTATTGTGGGCGCAGCAGGTCTGGCACCCTGCTTGGCAGCAGCCCGTTTTGGCAAGAAACTTTTGTTGGCCAACAAAGAAGCGCTTGTGGTAGGTGGTGATTTGTTTATGGAGGCTGTTCGCACCGGTGGAGCCACTTTGTTGCCTATTGACAGCGAGCATTCGGCCATTTTTCAGTCGTTGCCAGAAGACCCAACGACGTGGCAGCGGCGGGTAGAAAAGATTGTGTTGACCGCATCGGGCGGACCTTTTCGCACGCGAGATCCAGCGACGTTGGCAGATGTAACCCCCGCAGAAGCCTGCGCGCACCCGAACTGGGTGATGGGTCGCAAGATTTCGGTCGATTCCGCTACCATGATGAACAAGGCGCTTGAGGTTATTGAGGCGCGTTATCTGTTCGGATTAGCGCCATCACAAATCGAGGTGGTGATCCATCCTCAGAGTGTCATTCATTCAATGGTGCAGTACACCGACTCGTCCGTGGTGGCTCAATTGGGAACACCCGACATGCGGGTTCCGATTGCGTATGGCCTTTCGTGGCCCGAACGTATCGTTTCAGGTGCAGCAGCCCTGGATTTTTCAAATCTTTCAGCACTGACGTTTGAAAAGCCCAACAACGAGCGTTTCCCCGGGTTGTTGCTGGCCTGGGACGCCTTGCGTGGACCGACCGGCACCACTGCTGTGCTGAACGCGGCTAATGAAGTCTCTGTAGCAGCTTTTCTCGATGGTCGCTTGCGTTTTGACCAGATCCATGGGGTCAACCATGCAACTTTGCAGGCCATGTTGCCCTCCAAACCGCAGTCGTTGGACGATTTGTTGGCCATCGACGCCGAGGCTCGATCCAGAGCCGACCTGATGGTGCAGCGGCTGTCCGCCTGATCCAGCGAGGAACACGCCCGCGAGCACCGCTCAACCTGCCTTCTACTTATCGGGTCATCGAGGTTACATGCTCACATTGCTTGCTTTTGTACTGGCCCTGGGCCTGTTGATTGCCGTACACGAATACGGTCACTATCGAGTAGCGGTAGCATGCGGCGTGAAAGTGCTGCGCTTCTCCATCGGGTTTGGCAAACCTTTGTTGACTTGGCGTCTAAAGGGCAGTCCGACCGAGTTTGTGGTGTGTGCACTTCCGCTGGGAGGCTATGTGCGCATGCTCGATGAACGTGAGGCGCCGGTGGAGCCAGCCGAAAGACACTTGGCATTCAACACCCAACCCCTGCGTTCAAGGGCGGCCATTGTGGCTGCGGGTCCTGCGGCCAACCTGTTGTTGGCGGTGGCCATCTACGCGCTGGTGAACTGGACCGGAGTGGACGAGCCTAAACCTGTGTTGGCCAGTCCGTCGGTTGCTTCGCTGGCGGAGCGTGCTGGCTTGGTGGGTGGAGAGTGGGTGTCTGAGGCCGCTGCGTCGGATACAGAACCTACTCCTGTGGGGTCGTTTGAAGATTTGCGTTGGCGGCTCACGCAGAACGCACTGTCTGGTGAAGACATGACGCTGTGGGTGGCTTCAGAGGAGGGTGGTAGAACCCGCCCGGTGAGACTGGCCTTGAGTGAACTTGATGTGCGCGAAGTCGATGCCAGTCTTTTCCAGCGGATAGGCATCACGGGTCCCTGGACATCACCAGTGATGGGGGATGTGATGGAAGGTGGTGCTGCAGCCGCCGCAGGGCTGCGTGCAGGTGATGTGGTGAAAAGCGTTGATGGTCTGGCGGTGGGTGATGGTCAGCGCTTGCGCGGTCTTATCCGATCGGCGGCAGGGCTAGAAGGTCAAGTCGTGGAGCAGCGCTGGGTGGTAGAGCGCAACAGCCAGCGTCTTGAGTTGCTGGTCAGGCCAACGCCTGAGCAGCATGCAGGTGCTTGGGTGGGGCGGGTCGGCGCTTACATCGGTTCTGCCCCAGCCATGATGACAGTTCGCTTTGGCGCGCTGGATGGTTTGACCCAGGGTGTGGTGCGAACTGCCGAAGTTTCGTGGCTGACCTTGAAAATGAT
>JAUXXN010000124.1 GCA_030684755.1 Hydrogenophaga sp. | reverse complement strand
CCACCCACGCTGCCAACCCCCGTGCATACGCCGACATCAGTCGCAAGGACACAAAGACACCTGGCAGGGGCAACCCCAACGGCCACATCATCCGTTGGAAAGAAAAAGACAGTGCATCCACTGCCAGCAGCTTCACCTGGGACATCTTCCTGTTCGGTGCTGAAGACACCATGCCGGCCAACGTTAACCTGTCGGGTTTGACCGCCAAGAACAGCTTCTCGTCGCCCGACGGACTGTGGTTCTCCAAAACCACCGGCATCTGCTGGATCCAGACCGACGATGGCGCCTTCACCGACGAAACCAACTGCATGCTGCTGGCGGCCATTCCCGGCAAAGTGGGTGACGGCGGTAAGGTCACGGTTCAGAACAAGATGGCTGTGGGTAGTTCTGAAGTCACGGCCAATCAAGTCACCTTCATTGGTGCCGCATTGGGCGAGGCCAACCTGCGCCGTTTTTTGGTGGCGCCTCCAGGTGCCGAGGTGACGGGTATCACCGAAACCGCCGACGGAAAAACCATCTTCGTCAACATCCAGCACCCCGGTGAAAACACCAAGGCCATTGGAAGCGCCGCCAACTTTAGCTTTGAGAGCCAGTGGCCGGGCAACCAAGGTTTTGGCCCAACCGGTCGCCCACGCTCTTCCACCATCGTCATCACACGCACCGACGGCGGCGTGATCGGCCTGTAACAGGCGCAGCAGCCGGTGACGCGTTCACCGGTTCGCTGACCAATTTCTTCAAAGCGGGTGCCTTGCGCTATTGATTCGGCCCAGTTTTGTCTTCACTCCCTCTCCCGCTCGCGGGAGAGGGTCGGGGTGAGGGTATTCAAACTTCAGTGGGCCGGACCAATAAGCGCGGATGCCCGCTTTTGGCCACGGTGGTGGTGAGCGAGTGGGTGACGGCCAAGGTGCGTGAGAAGTTGATTTGAGGGGGCAGAGAAAAGCAAACGTGGGTCGCAACCGTATTGCCACGCCAGCCCCCATCCCAACCATCCCCCAGAGGGGGAAGGGGCCAGATGCGCCCAGCGGAGGCGCTGGATACGCTTGTTGGAAGGGGGCCAAAAAACACTGCGGCATGGATTTTTCTGGCTCCCTCCCTCTCTGGGGGAGGGTTGGGGTGGGGGCTCTCCCGCTTCAACCCTCCCAGCCCGCTTCACGCCATGATGTGCAAGCCCGCATCCACGTACACCACATCGCCGGTCATGCCCGACGCGCCGCCGCCCACCAGAAAGGCCACGGCGCGGCCCACTTCGGCAATGTCCACCAGCCGGTGGCCGGGGGCGCGGGTCACGGCCATGTCGATCAGTTCATCAAAGTGCGCAATGCCCGAGGCGGCGCGGGTGCGTAGCGGGCCGGGTGACACGGCAAAGACGCGAATGTCTTTCTCGCCCAACTCTTTGGCCAGGTAGCGCACGCTCGATTCCAGCGCCGCCTTCACCGGCCCCATCAGGTTGTAGTTGTTCACCACCTTGTCCGCGCCGTAATAGCTCATGGTGATGAGTGCGCCGCCGGGGTTCATCAGCTTTTCGGCGTGGTGCGCCATTTCAATGAACGAATGGCAAGACACCTGCATGGCCTGCAAAAAGCCCACTTGCGAACAATCCACAATGCGCCCGTGCAGGTCGTCGCGCGGGGCGAAGGCAATGGAATGGATCACGAAGTCGATCGAGCCCCAGGTTTGTTGAATCTCTTCAAACACCGCCTGCATTTGTCCGGGCTGCGTCACGTCCAGCGGCAGCAACAACGCGGCGTCTATCTGTTGCGCCAGCGGCTCTACATGGCGCTTGGCCTTTTCGTTCAGGTAGGTCAGGGCAATGTCGGCGCCAAAGGCGCGCAACTTGGCGGCGCAACCAAAGGCAATGCTGTCGCCATTGGCCACACCCACCACCAAGCCGCGTTTGCCCTTGAGCATGTCGCCAATGCGGGTGTTCTCGTCCCACACTTTGGGCAAGGGATCAATGGAATTCGGGTCGGTAAACATGGCAGTTCCTGGTGTTCTAAAAAATGGAGGCTCAAAGTGCCAGCAGCTCGGCGGCGTGCTCGGCGAGCATGCGTTCTTCGTCGGTTTTGAACACCAGCACCTGCACACGCGATGTGGCTGTGCTGATGACCGTGGCGTGGTCTTGGTTGGCTTGCACGTCCAACTCCATGCCCAGCCATTCCATGTTGGTCAAGATGGCGGCGCGCAGAGCGGCAGCGTTTTCGCCAATGCCACCGGTCAACACCAGCGCGTCCAGCCCGCCCAAACTGGCGGCCAGGCCGCCAATTTCACGGCGGCAGCGGTCGGCAAAATACGCCAGCGCGTCGCGTGCGGCGGGGCTGTCCGACGCTTGCAGCGTGCGCACATCGTGCGACAAGCCCGACAAACCCTTCAACCCCGACTCTTGGTACAGCAAGCGGCTGATGGCCGCCACATCCATGCCTTTCTCGGCCATCAGGTACAGCACCACGCCGGGGTCCAACTGGCCGCAGCGCGTGCCCATGGGCAGGCCGTCCAGCGCGGTAAAGCCCATGGTGGACGCCACCGAGCGCCCACCGCGCATGGCGCACATCGACGCGCCGTTGCCCAGGTGCGCCACGATCACGCGGCCTGCGGCCAGCGCCGGGTGTTCGGCGTGCAGCCGCCGCGCAATGAATTCGTACGACAGCCCATGAAAACCATAGCGCCGAATGCCCTCGTCGTAATAGCGGCGGGGCAGCGCAAAGGTGTCGGCCACAAAGCTGTGTTGGCGGTGAAACGCGGTGTCAAAACACGCAATTTGCGGCACCCCCGGAAACGCCAGCCGCGCCGCCCGCACGCCCGCCAGGTTGTGCGGCTGGTGCAGCGGCGCCAGCGGCACCAAGCGCTCCAGCTCGGCCACTTGCGCGTCGTCAATCAGCACCGGCGCCACGTGCGTGGTGCCGCCGTGCACCACCCGGTGGCTCACGGCTAGCACCTGCGCGCCCGCAAAAGCGTGCTGCTGCCAACGCAAAATGGCCTGCACCGCTTCGGCGTGGTTGTTCAGCTTGGGCTCAGGTGCCAAGCCAAAGCCCGATGCCACCTCCGCCGTGGACCGCACCGAAAACCGCGCCTGCGCGCCCAAGCCTTCAATTTGCCCCACGGCCAACAGCGGCAGTGCGGGGATGGCGGCGTACACCGCAAATTTCACGGACGACGAGCCCGCGTTCAGGGTCAACAACAGTTGGTGGTTCATGGTTGGGGTGTGTCTGGGGTGTGTTCAATCGCCGTGGCGCAGCATCACATACTGCCCGGGGGCTGCGCCCCAGGCGGTTTCGGCCACGGCTTGCGCGGCCACAGGTTCGCCCGCACTGTGCGTTTGCAGCCAGCCGCTCCAGGCTTGCCACCAGCTGCCCTCTTGGCGCGGGGCGCTGTGTGCCCAGTCGTCGGGGTGGGGCCGGTGTTGGCCGTGTTCGGTGGTGTGGATTTGGTAATGCCGCCCCGCGTGCCCGGGTTCGGACACGATGCCCGCGTTGTGCCCGCCGTTGGTCAGCACAAAGGTCACGTCGGTGTCCACCAGCCGGTGGATTTTGAACACCGAGCGCCAGGGCGACACATGGTCTTTCACCGTGCCCACCACAAACACCGGCACCGCAATGTCGTGCAGCGACACCACTTGGCCATCGAAGCTGTAGCGCCCCAGCGCCAAATCGTTGCCCAAGTACATGCTGCGCAGGTATTGGCTGTGCATCACAGCGGGCAGGCGCGTCACGTCGGCGTTCCAGGCCATCAGGTCGTTGCTGAACGTCGGTTCACCCAACAGCACCGAGCGCGTGCGCTGCTGCCACACCAGTTCGCGCGAATGCAGCAGCTGGAACGAAGCAGCCATTTGCCGTCCGGTTAAAAAGCCCTGCTCAGCCGTCATGCTCTCCAACATGGCCACCTGGGCCGCGTCAATCAGCACACCCATTTCGCCGGGTTCAGAAAAATCGGTTTCGGCGGCCATCAGCGTCAGGCTGGCCAGCGCGGAGGGTGCGTCGTCGGCGGCTTCTTGGTGCGCCAGCGCCGCTGCAGCAATGGCGGTGAAGGTGCCGCCCAAGCAATAGCCCGCCAAGTGCACCGGTTGCTGCGTGTC
>JAUXXN010000123.1 GCA_030684755.1 Hydrogenophaga sp. | reverse complement strand
AGACCACGCCCTTGGGGTTGCCGGTGGTGCCACTGGTGTAAATCAGAGCAATCGCGTCCCACTCGTCGGCGGGCAGTTGCCAGGCAAAGGCCGGGTCGCCACCGGCCAGAAACGCTTCATAGGTGGTGCTGCCCAGTGGCTGCGCGGTGCCGGTGAACAGCGCGTCTTCCACGTCAATCAACAGCAGCGGCGTACTGGCTTGGCGCAGCTTGAGCGCCCGGGCCAAGGTGCCCGCAAACTCCGGGTCCACGATCACCGCCTTGGCCTCGCCGTGGTCCAACATAAAGGCGATGGCCTCCGGGTCCAGCCGGGTGTTGAGCGCATTGAGCACCGCGCCCGCCATGGGCACACCAAAATGCGCCTCCACCATCGGCGGCGTGTTGGGCAGCATCACCGCCACCGTGTCGTTTTTGCCAATACCGGCGCGCTGTAATGCGCTGGCCAGTTGGCGGGAACGCCGGTAGGTTTGGCCCCAGGTCTGGCGCAGCGCGCCGTGCACGATCGCCAGCCGCTCCGGGTACACCTCGGCGGTGCGTTCGATGAACGACAGGGGCGAGATGGGGGTGAAGTTGGCCTCGTTGCGCGGCAGGTCTTGGTCGTAAATAGAGGGCATGCGGGTCTCCGTTGGGCTGAAAAAACGTGTGGGAGAGAATAGCCGGATGGCGATACCGCAAACCTTTATCCAAGAACTGCTCAACCGCGTCGACGTGGTCGATGTGGTGGGTCGCTATGTGCAACTGAAAAAGGGCGGCGTCAACCTGATGGGGCTGTGCCCGTTCCACGGTGAAAAATCACCGTCGTTCAGCGTCAGCCCCACCAAGCAGTTCTACCACTGCTTTGGCTGCGGAGCCAACGGCAACGCCATCAGCTTCCTGATGGAACACGCGGGCATGAGCTTCATTGAAGCGGTGAAAGACCTGTCCCAACAAACCGGCCTGCAAATTCCAGAAGACGAGGCATCGCCCCAAGACCGCGAGCGTGCCGCGCAGCAGCGCCAAAAACAGGTCACGCTGAACGATGTGCTGGACAAAGCCGCGCATGCGTACATGAAGCAGCTGAAAGCCTCGCCCCGTGCGGTGGCTTACCTGAAAGGCCGGGGTTTGTCGGGCGACATCGCCAAAACCTTCGGGCTGGGCTATGCCCCGGAAGGTTGGCGCAGCTTGGCCAGCGTGTTCCCCAACTACACCGATCCGCTGTTGGTGGAGTCGGGCATGGTGATTGAGCATGCCGACGAGATCGGCGCCGACGGCCAAGCCAAGCGCTACGACCGTTTCCGCGACCGCATCATGTTCCCGATCCGCAACGTCAAGGGCGAGTTCATCGGCTTTGGCGGGCGCGTGCTGGACAAAGGCGAGCCGAAATACCTGAACTCGCCCGAAACCCCGGTGTTCAGCAAAGGGCGCGAACTGTACGGCCTGTTTGAGGGCCGAACCGCCATCCGCGTGGCCGGTTATGCGCTGGTCACAGAAGGCTACATGGATGTGGTGGCCCTGGCCCAACTGGGTTTTGCCAATGCCGTGGCCACACTCGGCACCGCCTGCACGCCCGAGCATGTGCAAAAGCTGTTCCGCTTCACCGACAGCGTGGTCTTCAGCTTCGACGGCGACAACGCCGGGCGCCGCGCAGCACGCAAAGCACTGGACGCCGCCTTGCCCCTGGCCAGCGACACGCGCAGCGTGAAGTTTTTGTTTTTGCCCGCCGAACACGACCCGGACAGCTTCATCCGCGCCAACGGTGAAGCGGCCTTTGCCCAGTGTGTGAAAGAAGCGGTGCCGCTGTCGCGCTTTCTGATTGACGCTGCCGCCGCTGAATGCGACCTCAGTTCGGCTGAAGGCCGCGCCCGCATGGCCTCACAAGCGCGCCCACTCTGGAGCGCCCTGCCCGACGGCGCGCTCAAGCGCCAATTGATGGGCGACATTGCCGAGGGCACCGGCCTGAGCAGCCAAGACCTGATGCAGCTGTGGCAACAAGCGGGCGCGGGCCAACGCCAGGCGCGCAGCGCCAGCGGCGAGCCGCACAACCGCATGCATGAACACAGTCCGCCCGAGACCGAATACGCAGCGGGCTATGCCAGCAGCCAACAACCCTGGGAAACAGCAGGCGGATACGGCAGTGGCTCTGGAAGCGGGTACAGCAAGGGAGGCGACTTCGGCGGCAAACGTTACGGCAAATTCCGCCGGGGCGAACCGCCACCGCCTCGCATGCTGGGACAGCGCCTTGCCGCCACCAGCCGCGCCGATCGGGCAGTCGGCCTGTTGCTCTCCAACGCACAAGCCTGGGAACACTTGTCTGCGGACGACCACGCCCTGCTGGCCCATCTGCCCGCACCCCAAGGCCCTGTTATGGCCTGGCTGGAGGCGCAAATGCACGAACACGGCGCACAGCCTTGGGTGGCATTGAGGGAAGCGCTGCGCGGCCATCCCTCCGAAACCTATGCCTGTGGACAGGTCGAACAAGTCACGCTCGTCAACGACCCAGCCTCCGAGTTGTCTGAGCTTGACGGCATCATGAACTTGCTGAGAGCCGATGCACTGAAAGCCCTGGCAGACACCTTGGCCACCCGGGTTCAGCAGGGCGATGCGTCTGCCTACGAGGAATTCAAGCGTGTGAACGACCGCATCAAGGCCTTGAAAAACAGCCAAACGCTATAATGTGCGGTTTCGCACCGCAAGCGCGACAGCAGCACCTCCGGCACGGCACGGCCCCCAGTAACGGGGCTACATGGAAAAACCCCTGGCCACCTCAGCGACCCCACCGGTCCTGACGGAACCCCGCAAGGGCTGCACACCAAATGTTCGCCCCAACAGCTTGCAGCCCACCTTTTCCGGCGAAAAGTGGGCAATGTGCTCTACAAAAATCACCGGCGTTGCCCCTTTGCTGGGCTGCCTGGCGACTTTTGACTGATCTGCCGGTTCCTGTTTGACGTTTTTTTGAGGTCCTCATGCCCGCGAAGAAGTCCAGTGCGTCCGTTGTGTCCAGCACCAAAGAAGTCCCCAAGGCCAGCCCGAATCCGGCAACACCGGACATCCCTCCGAAGAAAGCCCTTGCTGTGACCGAAAAGACCCCCACCAAAGCCGCTGCCAAAAAAGCCACCGCCAAAACTGCACCCGAAGCCTTAGACACCGAACTGGCGGTCGAGGCGGGTACGGCCAAGAAGAAAGCCGGCCGGCCAGCCAAAGCCGCTGCATCGGACAAACCAGCGGCCAAGCGCGGCCGCAAGCCCAAGGCAGGCGCAGCCTCAGACGGTGATATGGACGATGCCGACCTGAGCGACATCGAAGACGACCTGAGCGGCGAACCTGAGGCAGAAACCGAAGTGGTTGACCCCTCCGCGCAGCCCGTTGAAAAGGTCAAGCCGCTGCGCATGAAGATCAGCAAGGCCAAAGAGCGCGCGCTGATGAAGGAATTCGGTCTGGACGAAACCGTCCTTTCTGAGGAGGAAGCCAAAAACCGCCGCGAGCGCCTGAAAACCCTGATCAAGCTGGGTAAAACGCGCGGCTACTTGACCCACGGCGAAATCAACGACCACCTGCCCGACAAGCTGGTCGAAGCCGAGACGCTGGAAGTGGTGGTTTCGCTGCTCAACGACATGGGCGTGGCGGTGTATGAGCAAACGCCCGATGCCGAAACCCTGCTGCTGAACAACACCGGCCCCACCGCCGCCACCGAAGAAGAAGCCGAAGAAGAAGCCGAAGCCGCCCTGTCCACGGTGGACTCGGAATTTGGCCGCACCACCGACCCCGTGCGCATGTACATGCGCGAAATGGGCACGGTCGAGTTGCTGACGCGAGAAGGCGAAA
>JAUXXN010000104.1 GCA_030684755.1 Hydrogenophaga sp. | reverse complement strand
GCCCACAACCCGGCCCGGGTGAACCCGAAAAAAGAATGTGGATATGTAACTTGATTACATTAGAATTCGCACATTCAAGTAACTAAGTTAGAGACATGAACACCTCCAAACCCCGCCCCGCGCCGTCTGAGCCGCTCGATTTGGTCATTTTTGGCGGGGTGGGCGACCTCTCGGTCCGCAAGCTGCTGCCCGCGCTCTACATGGCGCACCTGCACAACAACCTGCCCCCCGCCACCCGCATCCACGCCCTGGGCCGCCAGGCCTGGGAGCGCACCGAATTCGTGGCCTTTGTGCAAGAAAAAGTGCGCGGCTTCATTGAAAACAAAGCCTTCACCGACGCCGCCTGGGCCAGCTTTTTGGACCGGCTGAACTACGTCAGCGTGGACGCCACGCAGGCCCCAGACTTTCACACCCTGGCCGCCGCCCTGCAAAGCGGCTCCGACCGGGTGTATTACCTGGCCACCGCGCCCAGCTTGTTTGTGGGCATCTGTGCAAATCTGCACGGTGCGGGCCTGATAGACGAGCGCGCCCGCGTGGTTTTGGAAAAACCGCTGGGCCACGACCTGGCCTCGGCGCGCCAGATCAACGACGACGTGGGCCGCTACTTCCAAGAGCAGCAAATTTTCCGCATCGACCACTACTTGGGCAAAGAAACGGTGCAAAACCTGATGGTGCTGCGCTTTGGCAACACCATTTTTGAGCCGCTGTGGCGCAGCCCTTACATCAAGAGCGTGCAGATCACGGTGGCCGAAGCCGTGGGCGTGGGCAGCCGTGCTGGCTTTTACGACGGTACCGGTGCCATGCGCGACATGGTGCAAAACCACCTGCTGCAACTGCTGTGCATCGTAGCCATGGAGCCGCCGGTGTCGCTCGACCCTGACGCCGTGCGCGACGAAAAACTCAAAGTGCTGCGCTCGCTGCGGCCCATGACCATGGCTGACGTGGCCCGCGACACCGTGCGCGGCCAGTACAGCGCCGGAGCCTCCAATGGCGACGCCGCCGTGGGCTACCTGCAAGAAGCCAATATTCCCGAAGGCAGCGCCACCGAAACCTTCGTGGCGCTCAAGGCCCACATCAACAACTGGCGCTGGGCCAACGTGCCGATTTTTCTGCGCACCGGCAAACGCATGGCGGCGAGGCAGTCCGAAATCGTCATCGAGTTCGCCGACCTGCCGTTCACCATCTTCCAAGACTCGCCCCACAAGTCGGTCAACCGGCTGATGATCCGCCTGCAACCGGAAGAACACATCCAGCTGCACATGATGGCCAAGGAACCCGGCAGCGGCATGAAGCTGCGCCCGGTGAACCTGAACCTGGACCTGGAAACGGCGTTTTCTGAGCGCCGCGCTGAAGCCTATGAGCGCCTGCTGATCGACGTCATCAAAGGCCGCCTCACCCACTTCATGCGCCGCGACGAACTCGAAGCCGCCTGGAGCTGGGTCGAACCCATCATCAACGGCTGGCAGCAACTGAACGAAAAACCCAAGGCCTACACTGCGGGTAGCTGGGGGCCAGCGGCATCATCGGCGCTGATGGCGCGGGAGGGTTCTTCGTGGGTGGAAGAGTCGTGATCACCGAACACCCCCACGCCACCCACGCCGCGCTGGCCGCGCACATCGCCGCTGCCCTGCGCAGCGCCATTACCCAGCGCGGCCAAGCCACGTTGGCGGTGTCGGGTGGCAAGTCGCCCATCGCGCTGTTTGAAGCCTTGCGCACCCAGCCGCTGGACTGGGCGCAGGTCACGGTCATCCTGGTCGACGAGCGTGTGGTGCCGCACAACCACGCCGACAGCAACACCGCCTTGGTGCGCCAACACCTGTTGCAAGACGCGGCAGCCGCCGCCCGCTTTGTGCTGTTTTTTGACGAGCCGCCGCCCGCTTTGAGCGCCGTGGTGCTCGACGCCCTAGCCGCGCAAGCCAACCAGCGCTTGGCCGATCTGCCTTGGCCGCTGGATGTGGTGGTGTTGGGCATGGGCGAAGACGCGCACACCGCCTCGCTGTTCCCCGGCGCACCGGGCTATGCGCGGGCGCTGGTGTCCACCGACAAACTGGCCTGGGTGGTGCCCAACACCGCGCCGCACGCCCGGCTCTCGCTCACGCTGCCCAGTTTGCTGGAAAGCCGCGAACTGCTGCTCTCCATTGCGGGCGCAGCCAAGCGTGCGGTGTACCGCCAAGCCACCGAAAAAGCCGACACCACCTTACCGATTTCGCTGGTGCTGAACCAGTCTCAAACGCCCGTGAGCGTCTGGATCGCCTAAACACCCTGGAAAACTGAACAGAACGGAACACCCCATGTCCACACCGCTGAACACCACCCTCGCCCTGGTCACCCATCGCATCACCGAGCGCAGCGCTGGCCCGCGTGCCGACTACCTCAACACCATGGCCGCCAACGCCCGGGCGGGCACCCAGCGCGCTGGTATGGGCTGCGCCAACATGGCCCACACGACAGCAGCCCTGCCCGCTGCCGACAAGCTGAAAATCCACGCCGAGCGCACGCCGCACGTGGGCATCGTCAGCGCCTACAACGACATGCTCTCGGCCCACCAGCCCTACGAGCACTACCCCGAACTGCTGCGCAGCCACGCCCGCGCACTCGGTGCCACGGCGCAAATGGCCGGGGGCGTGCCCGCCATGTGCGACGGCATCACCCAGGGCGCGGCAGGCATGGAACTGTCGCTGTTCTCGCGCGACGTGATTGCCCTGTCCACCGCCGTGGCGCTGTCGCACAACGTGTTTGACGCGGCGCTGATGCTCGGCGTGTGCGACAAAATCGTGCCCGGCCTGTTCATGGGGGCGGTGCAGTTTGGCCACCTGTCCACCGTGTT
>JAUXXN010000088.1 GCA_030684755.1 Hydrogenophaga sp. | reverse complement strand
TGACCGAGCTGAACGACCACCTGAAGCTGCTGTTTGCACGCGGCGCCGCGCTGTTCGACCGCGACACCGCGCTGCCGGTGCGCCACGATTCGCCGGAGTCGATTTATGCCGAGCTGCAGCAGCGTTGTGGTGCACTGCAAGATCCGAGGTTGGTGGTGACATTCCCGGTGGAGTTGCCCGCCAGCACCACGCCCGAAGAAATTGAGCAATGGCTCTCAGCCAGCGGCTACACGCGGGTGCAGGCCGAGCGGGTGGTGCAACGCGCAGCGCCTGCCCCCGATGCCAAGGCCGCTAAAACCCCTAAAACCAAAACCGCCAAGGGTGCAGCCGCCAGCGAATCGGTGAAGGTGCTCGACGTGGTGGCCGACCGTTTTCGCATCGGCACCGCCGAGCAAGCGCGGGTGATGGAGGCCATCGAAGCCGGGCTCAAGCGCGGCAGCGGCCAACTGATGGTGTATGTGTTGGGCGAAGCAGGAGTCGAACCGGTCATCTGGCGGTTCTCGACCGGGTTGCACTGCCCGGAAAGCGACATCCGCTATACCGATCCCTCGCCGTCCATGTTTTCGTTCAACTCCGCTGTGGGCGCCTGCGAGGCCTGCCGGGGCTTTGGCCGGGTGATCGGGGTGGACTACGGGCTGGTGATTCCGAACGAAAAACTCACGTTGCGCAGCGGCGCCATCAAGGTGTTTCAGACCCCTGCCTGGAAGGAAGCGCAAGACGACCTCATGCGCCACGCCGAGGCCGCCGGCATTCCGCGCGACACGCCCTGGAACAAGCTCACACCCGAGCAGCAGCACTGGGTGAAGGCCGGTTCGCCGAACTGGAACGGCAAGTGGAGCGAGCACTGGTTTGGCGTGGCACGGTTCTTTGAATACCTGGAGAGCAAGGCCTACAAGATGCACATCCGCGTGCTCTTGTCCAAATACCGCAGCTACACCGAATGCCCGAGCTGCGGGGGCGCGCGGTTGAAGACCGACAGTTTGTTGTGGCGCATCGGCACGAAGCAGCAGGCCGACGCGGTGCTGCCGCCCGCCAAGCGCTACATGCCGAAGGGCGTGGCCTGGAGCCGTGCGCAGCTGGAGGCTTTGCCCGGGCTGTGTTTGCACGATGTGATGTTGTTGCCGCTGGACCAGTTGCGCACCTTCTTCGCCTCTCTCGCTCCCTCCCCCGCAGGGGGCGGGCATGAACCGAACGCTGGCCAAGCGCAAGCCCTCAAACTCCTCCTCGACGAAATCAACACCCGCATCCGCTACCTCTGCGAAGTCGGCATTGGCTACCTCACGCTGGACCGCCAGAGCCGCACCCTCAGCGGTGGCGAGGTGCAGCGCATCAACCTCACCACCGCGCTCGGCACCTCGCTGGTCAACACGTTGTTCGTGCTGGACGAGCCCAGCATCGGCCTGCATCCGCGCGACATGGCACGCATCAACGACGCGATGCTGCGCCTGCGCGACGCCGGCAACACGCTGGTGGTGGTGGAGCATGATCCGGCGGTGATGTTGGCCGCCGACCGCCTCATCGACATGGGCCCTGGCCCCGGCGAGCGCGGCGGGCACATCGTGTTCGACGGCACACCCGAGGCCATTCGCAGCGCCGACACGCTGACCGGCGCCTACCTGGGCGGGCGCAAAACGGTGGGCATGGGCTTCAAGCGCATGGTGACCGACAACACGCCGCGCCTGATTCTGGAAGGTGTGCGCGAGCACAACCTGCAAAACGTGTCGGTGGAATTCCCCATGCAGCGGCTGGTGGTGGTCACCGGCGTGTCGGGCTCGGGCAAGTCCAGCCTGATTCAAGACGTGTTGGCGCCCGCGCTGCTGCGCCATTTCGGCAAGTCCACCGACGCACCCGGCGCCCACGACCGCCTGTTGGGCGCCGACCTGCTGAGCGAGGTCGTGTTCGTAGACCAGTCGCCCATTGGCAAAACCGCCCGATCCAACCCGGTGAGCTACGTGGGCGCCTGGGACGCCATCCGCGCTCTGTTTGCCGACGCGCCGCTGTCGCGCCAGCGCAGCTACACCGCGAGCAAATTCAGCTTCAACAGCGGCGACGGGCGCTGCCCCACCTGCGGCGGTTCGGGCTTTGAGCATGTGGAAATGCAGTTTCTGAGCGACGTGTATTTGCGCTGCCCCGACTGCGACGGCAAACGCTACCGGCCCGAAGTGCTGGAGGTGAAGATCGAGCGCGCCACGCGCCACTTCCATGTGGCCGATGTGCTGGACCTGACGGTGAGCGAAGCCGCTGCCTTGTTTGCCAACGACCGCGAAGTCATCCGCGCACTGCAGCCCATCGTGGACGTGGGCTTGGAA
>JAUXXN010000086.1 GCA_030684755.1 Hydrogenophaga sp. | reverse complement strand
AGGTCAACCAAGAGCAGGCGCTGATGGTGGCCGAAAAAATCCGCCGCCGCATTGAGGCCGCTGACATTGGCCTGGGAGATGGCAAAACCTTGCGCGTCACCATCAGCATTGGGGTGGCCATGCACGATGGGCACCCGGACTTTCAGCGGCTCATCGTCCGCGCCGACGAGGCTTTGTACCAAGCCAAGCAAGGTGGCCGCAACCAGGTGGTGTTGTCGGGGTTGTCGCAGCCGCTGGCGCTGGCCGACGCTTAAGCAGCCGTTTTTCAGCCACTCAGCCGCTGGCTTTGGGGCCGGCGGCGCTCATTGCCATATCGATATGGGCTCAAGGATGCTTTGGCGCATGCCTTGCAGGGTGGCGATGAGTGCTTTGCTTTGGGTCTGCAGGCGGTGCCAGCTGGTTTGCCTGTCGGTGTCGGTGTTCAGGCCCACGTGTTGGAGCAAGTCAACCCCGGTGGCACGCACCGCCGCGTGTTGCTGCACGAGCGATTTGAACTCGTTCAAGTGGCCGTAGCGCTGTTGGGTAGCGGGTTTGCTCAGCCAGTGGCCCAGGCGGCAGGTGTCGTGGCCCTGCGGAGCGGGAAAGTCTTGTTGGCCGTCCAGGCAGGCTTTGATGGTTTTCATCCAAGCGCGGTGTTCCACCTCGCCCATGAGCAAAGGCACGTCACCCTGCTCCAAGGGTGTGGTGGCTTGCCAGCTGCGGGGTGGCAGCCATTGGTCCAGCCAATCGTTCACGGCTTCGGCGGGCATGGGGCGGGCAATGGCGTAGCCCTGGGCCATTTCGCAACCCAGTTCAACCAGCATTTGGCCATGGGCTTCGGTTTCCACGCCCTCGGCCAAGGTGCGGCGGTCAAAGCTGCGTGCCAGGCCCAGTACGCTGTTGACGATGCTGGCATGCTCGCTGTCGTCGAGCATGCCGCGCACAAAGCTTTGGTCGATCTTGATGGTCTGGACGGCCAGCTGCTTCAAGAAGGTGAGCGACGAGTAGCCGGTGCCGAAGTCGTCGAGCGCGCAGGCCACGCCCATGCCGTTCAGTTGGGCAATCAGCCGCGACACATGGGCCATGTTGTTCAGCGCCCCGGTTTCCAAGATTTCCAGCTCCAGCTGGGTCGCTTCTACGCTGGGTTGGGCGGCCAGTTGCCGGGCCAGGCGGGGCACAAAGTCGGGGTCTTGCAGTTGCAAGCTTTCAATGTTGACGCTCAGGCAGGTGTGCATGCCGTCGGCATTCCAGCGGGCCAGTTGGGCCAGCGCGGTTTCAATCACCCAGTTGCCCACCTGAATGGCCAGCGGGTGCTGTTCCAGCAGCGGTATGAACTGCCCTGGTGGCACCAGGCCGCGCTGGGGGTGTTGCCAGCGGATAAGGGCCTCAAAGCCCACCACCTCGCCACTGGAGAGCGAAATTTTGGGTTGGTAATACAGGCGCATTTCGCCTTGCGTCAGGCCTTGGCGCACTTCCTCGATGCGCATGAAGCGCTCGCGGGTGGACTCGTCCTTCATGGGGTCGAACACGTGCAAGCGGTTTTTTCCCGCCAGTTTGGCGAGGTACATGGCTTGGTCGGCCTGTCGCAACAGTTGCTCGGCCTCCACGCTATAGCTTTGGGGGAATTGCGAAATGCCGATGCTGGCGGTGACTTGTGTGGTGTGGCCCTGAACGTCCAGTGGCTGCGACACGGCTTCCAGCATGCGCTGCACCGGCTGCAGGTAATCGTCGGTGGTTTTGAGGCCGGTCATGATCACCGCGAACTCGTCGCCGCCAATGCGCGCAAGGTATTGGCGCTCGCGCACGGCCATGGCCAGGCGCTTGCCCAGTTGCATGAGCAGTTGGTTGCCCGCGTCGCGGCCAAACTGGGCGTTCAGACCGGCAAAACCATCCAGGTCGATGTAGGCCACGGCCAGTTGGCTTTGCAAAACGGTGCTGTTGGCCATGCACACGCGCAGCAAGTCCAGAAAATGGGCCCGGTTGGGCAGCCCGGTGAGCACGTCGTGGTGGGTGATGAAGTCCACTTGCGCCTGGTGCGCCTTGGTTTCAGTAATGTCTTGCGCGGTGCCCCAGGCGGTGTGGGGCTGGCCATCGGGGCCAAGGCCAAACTCGGCACGCTCGCGCACCCACTCGGCGCCAGCGGGTTGCGCAATGCGGTGTTCCACGTCGTAGGGGTGGCCTTGCAAGGCCAAGGTCCATTGGCGAATCACGTTATCCCGGTCTTGCGGATGCACTTTGTCCAGAAAGTCGGTCAGATAGACGGGGGTTCCCTCGGGTACGCCGAAAATTCGGTAGGTTTCTGGCGACCAGTGCAGGGCCTGGGTCTGGAAATCGAGCTTCCAGCTGCCAATGTGGGCCACCCGCTGGGCGCGCAGCAAGTCGGCGGTGCGCTCGTCCACCAGTTGCGCCAAATCGGCCTGCTGGCGGGCCTGGGTTTGTTGCATGGCGTACAGCGCCAAGTGGGTGTGCACCCGCGCCAACACCTCGCCCTCTTGGAATGGTTTGGTCACGTAGTCCATGCCGCCGTGGGCGAAGGCTTTGACTTTGTTCTCGGTGTCGGCCAGTGCGCTGATAAAAATGACCGGAATGTTTCTCAGCGCGGGGTTGGCTTTGAGTTGGCGGCAAACCTCGAAGCCGTCCATCTCGGGCATCATGATGTCGAGCAAAAACAGGTCGGGTGGGTTGGTTTCGGCGGCCTTCAGGGCCAGCGCACCGCGCGGAAACAGCCGCACTTGGTAGCCCTTCTCGCGCAGCAGTTCGTCCAACAGCCGCAGGTTGGCAGGGGTGTCGTCCACCACGGAGATGCTGAGGGCGTTGTTCATCGAGTTCATGATGCGTGTCCGGTGTCGACGTCAGCCAAGAGCCGCTGCAGCGCGTCGTATTCAAAATCGTTGACCAAGCGTTGAAGGCCGCGAGCCAGGGCGGGTTCTTGTGCTGACAGTTCAAAAATGTAACCGTTCATTTGCACCACGTCGCCCTCGGTCAGGGCGTGGCACATGCGCTGGCGCAGTCCGTGGGGCACATGGGCCTGGATGCTGGCTGGGCTGATGTCGCCCACAGAGGGGCTGGCGGCGGGATCTTCGGCGGACGCTTGGTAGCGCACATGCAGCAGCTCCTGGAGCGTTGCGAACAAACGCAAGGGCACGATGGGCTTGCTCAGGTACACATCGACCCCGCAGTCCATGATGGCTTGCCGGTCTTCTTCCAGG
Organism: Hydrogenophaga sp.; assembly: GCA_030684755.1. Lineage (GTDB taxonomy): Bacteria > Pseudomonadota > Gammaproteobacteria > Burkholderiales > Burkholderiaceae_C > Hydrogenophaga. The sequence goes on along the minus strand of JAUXXN010000086.1, from coordinate 14,364 downwards.
GCGCTGGCGGTCACAGCAACCACCGGGGTGCGGGCTCCCTGGGGCGCGGCTTTGATGCGGCGGGTGGCTTCATAGCCGTCCATCACAGGCATGCGCATGTCCATCAGCACCACATGGGGCGCGTGCAGGTTGAACTGGGTCAGCGCTTCTTCGCCGTTGGTGGCTTGGAACACGGTGAAGCCAGCGGGTTGCAGCACATCGTGCAGCAGGCGGCGGTTGTCGGGCAGGTCGTCCACCACCAGCACGCGCACGGAGGGGCTGCCCTCGGCCAGTTTGACGTTGACGGCGTTGAGCCCCGGCGCCAGCGGGTGGGCCGGGTCGGCACCCTGGGCCAGGGCCAGCGGCAGGTGCGCGCGAAAGCAGCTGCCATGGCCGGGTGAGCTGCGCAACGCAATGTCGCCCCCCATGAGCCGCAGCAGGCGCTGGCTGATGCTCAGGCCCAGCCCGGTGCCGCCGCCCGACTTGCGCCCGGCCTCGGCTTGCTGGAAGGGCTTGAACAGCTGCGCTTGTTCGGCCTCGGTGATGCCGGGGCCGGTGTCTTCCACCTCAAACCACAGCTGCACCGTGTCGGCCTCAGGGTGGGCTGTGTGGGTGGCATCGGGCGGGGTCAAGCCCGCGCGCAGGCTGACCGCGCCGTTGGGGGTGAACTTGATGGCGTTGCCCAGCAGGTTGATGAGCACCTGGCGCAGCTTGCCTTCGTCGCCATGCACGTGCATGGGTACCTGGGGCGCGCGTTCCAGGTGCATGTGCAGCCCCTTGGCCTCGGCGCGCAGGCCAAACATTTTGGCCAGATCGTCCAGCAACAAATGCAGGTTGAAGTTGGACGGGTTGAGCGCCAGCCGCCCGGCTTCGATCTTGGACAGGTCCAGGATGTCGTTGATCAGCCCCAACAGGTGCTGGCCGCTGCGGGCCACGGTGCCAATTTGTTCCTGCTGGCGCGGGTCCAGCCCGCTGTCGCGCTCCAGAATTTGCGAGAACCCGATGATGGCGTTGAGCGGGGTGCGAATTTCGTGGCTCATGTTGGTCAGAAAGACGCTCTTGGCCCGGTTGGCGGCATCGGCATCTTCTTTGGCCTGGGCCAGTTCGGCGGTGCGTGCCTGCACCAGTTCGGTGAGGTGGTGGCGGTGCTGCATCAGTTCGGCTTCGGCCTGTTTGCGTTCGGTGATGTCCACCACGATGCAGGCGAACTGGCGCGGTGCGGGCTGAAAGGCTTTCACTTCAAAGTGTTTGCCCAAAGATTCACTGCTGTTTTCGTAGGCAATGGGCTCGCCGCTCAGGGCCACGCGGCCAAAGGTTTCAATCCAGTGCGCTTCGGTGCCGGGCAGCACCTCCAACACGGTGCGGCCCACGGTGTCTTGGGCGCGCAGCCCGGTCATGCGCTCAAAGCTGGGGTTGAGGGCCAGGTAGCGGTAGTCCACCGGTTCGCCTTGTTCGTTGCAAATGATTTCGTGCAGAGCAAAGCCGTCGAGCATTTCGTTGAACAGCATTTGGTAGCGCCGCTCCACCTCCAGGCGCTCGGTGATGTCTTGGAAGGTGCCCACCAGCGCATCGCCTTCGGGGGTGCTGACGCGGCCCGAGCAGCGCAGTTCGGCCCAGAAGCTGCGGCCGCTGCGGGTCTGCATGCGGCAATGGCGCACAAAGGGCTGGTTGTGTGCCCAGGCGTTTTGCAGGTCGGCTGTGATGTCGGGCAGTTCGTCGGTGTCGTAATACACCATGCCCTGCTCCAGCGAGGGGGTGTCGTCCAGCGGGTGCTCCACCATGCGGTAGACCTCTTCGGTCCACTTCAGCATGCCGCTCTCGGGGTTGGCCTTCCAGCCACCCACGCGGGCAATGGTCTGGGTTTCGCGCATGAACAGCATGGCTTCCTGCAAATCTTGCTGCAGCTGGCGCTGCGCCGTGACATCGTGGCCAATGCCCAGCACGCCGACCAGTTGTCCGTCGCTGTCGCGGGTGGGCACCTTGGTGGTCTCCAGCAAGATGCGCCGACCACTGTCGGCTATCGTCACCCACTCTTCGTTCACCCTCGGGCCGTTGGCCACCATGGTGGCCTTGTCGTTGGCGCGGAAGGCGTTGGCCAGTTCCTCGGGCACAAAGTCGTGGTCGGTTTTGCCCAGAATGTCGGCCTCGGCTGCGCCGTAGAAGCGCTCAAACGCCTGGTTGCACAGCAGGTACACACCATCCGCATCCTTCAGCCACACGAAGTCGGGCATGGTGTTGATCAGCGTGCGCAGCCGGGCTTCGCTGTTGCGCAAGGCCTCGTTGGCGGCCATGCGTGCGGTGACATCGTGGCCAATGCCTTCGAGCCCAACCACCCGGCCTTGGTCGTTCACCATGGGGGTTTCGTTCAACTCCAGCCAGCGTGTGCTGCCGTCTTTGTGCCGTGCTTGTAGCAAATAGGCGGGCTGTTTTTCACCGCGCAGCCCGGCTTCTGTCAGCGGACCAATCTTTGCATTGACCGGGTGGTCGGTGACGAAGGGTTGGTAAGGCCCCATCATTTCATCGGTGCTCCAGCCCAGCATGGGCACGGCCGACTGGCTCATGTAGTTGATGCGGCCTTGTTCGTCGTTGGTGTAGAAAAAGTACTCACCGCTGAGGTTTTCCACCAGGTGTCGGTATTTGGTTTCGCTGGCCTGCAGGGCGCGTGTGGCCTCCTTGAGGCTGTTTTCCTGGGCTTTGCGTTCTGATATGTCGCGGAACACGCCCACCTGAAAATCGCGCCCGTTCACGGTGTAGCGCCGCCCGCTGCTGATTTCGACCGGGATGTCGCGGCCATCGGCATGGCGCACCAGGGTTTCGGTCAACTGTGCGCCGGTGTTGATGCGTTTCTTGAAGTTGTCGGGTTCGGTGCCTTGTGCCTGTGGCGGGTGCAGATGGGTGAAGTGCAGGCCCACCAGTTCGTGAACCGGACGGCCAAACAGGGTGGCGGCCTGGGCGTTGGCGCTGACCACGGTGCCGCTGGCGTCGTCGGCCACCACCACCGCGTCGGCAATGGATTCAAACAGCACCTCATAGCGTTGCACGCTGGCTTGCTGCTCTTGCTCGGCCCGTTGGCGCAGCAGGCTGGTGGTAATCAAGTTGGCCATGAGGCGCAGCCAGCTTAGGTCTTCGTCGCTCCACTGGCGCGGAGACAGCACCGCATCGAGCGTCACAAAACCCAGCAGCCGATCCTGTGCCAGCAGGGGCACCGAGCACACAGACACTGTGCCCGCTTGCTGCAGCAGGCGCGCGGCGGTATGTGCCTCGGGGGGCATCTGGTCGGTGCGGTCGATGCGGATGTACCCGTTGCTGAGCAATTGGGTGATCCACCACTGCGTGTGCTCGTTCAGGCCTTGGCTGTTGACCCCTTCGGGAATGGGGGGCACACCGGCGCGGCACCAACCGTGGGAGCCAAACCATTGCTGCCCGTTGCTATCCATGAGAAAAACCACCGCCCTGTCTACTTCCATGGCGTGGCCCGTGCGCTCCAGCAGGGTTTGCAGGACGGCGTTGATCTGGCCGTGGGGCGTGGCCAGCAGCTGTCCGGCCAGTTCGGTGGCCATTTGCTGGCGGTCGCGCTCTTGCTGAATCCTCCCCAGCGCGTGTTCGGCTTTGAAGCGGGCGTGGCGCTCATGCATCAGGCTCAGCGCTTGGGCCGAAATTTTGCGGTACATGTCCAGCACGGTCTGGATCAGTGCGGCGGTGGCGCCGCGCATCTCTTCGTCGGCCCTCTCATGGGCTTGGGCCAGCGGTAGCCCTTCTTGGTGTGCCTGGGCCGCCTTGGCCATGCGCTTGTCGTTGTCCAGAATGTGGTAGGCCAGCCAACTGCTCAGGTAACCAAACAAGTCGTCCAGCACTTCTTTAAAAGGCCGGTGGCCGGCTTGCAGGCCGGCAATGTGTTCAAAAAACTGCTGGTGGCTGTGCAGGTACGGGTCATCGCCCAGGGTGTCCATCCACACCGCTTCTTCGGTGCTGAAGTGGTACAGGGCGTAGTCGGCCAACTCGGCCAAAATCTGCCGCGTTTGCGCCTCGGTAGCGCCGTCAATGTAATGCTGCGCCATGCGGTTGAGCAGCTCCACCAAGGTGCGGTGTTGGGCGTCCACCACCCCAATGCCGGTTTCAAAGTTGGGGTTCCACGGAAAGATTTCGAACGCATCGGGGCGGGTGGCAGCGGGGGTGACGGGTGGTGTCATGGTGGTGCGGCGGTAGAAGGTTCAGCGGTTGGGCGCGGAGAACATATTGGCCGGGTCAAAGCGCCCCCCCCACTGTAGTGCCCAAGGGCTGGCAGGTGGGCCATGCTTGATGGGGGTTTGCCTTAGGTCAAAACCAAATCCCGGTGTGCGCATTGAAATCAACACAGTTGAGGGGCTTCGGTACAGTAGAGTACGAAGCAGGGTATTTTTTAACCGCTTCGGGATGCAGAGACAAGGCCTATGGCGAAATACTTCAAGTGCGTTTTGTTGGGCTTGGCGGGCATGGTTTTTTGGGGTTCCGTGCACGGGCAAACCCTGGCGGCGGCGCTGCCCCTGCGTTTTTCGGCCATTGCCTTGGGCGATGCCGAGGCCACGGTGCGCGAGTTTGAGCCGCTGACGCGGTCGCTCAGCCGTTTAGGCAGCAGGCCGGTGGAATTTGTGTATTTGAACCGCCACGAAAAAGTGCTGGACGCTTTACGCGAGGGCCGTATTGAGCTGGCTGTGCTGGGTGCGCTGCCTTACGCTGAGTTGGTGGGCCCTGGGCCGGAGCAAATGCCGCCCAGCAGCGTGCGTTTGTTGGCGCGTTTCAAAGAGGCCAACGGCGAGGCCGCTTACCGGTGTGTGCTGGTGGCGTTTCCTGACGACCAGGTGGTGCTGTCGCGTGCGCATGGCTCCATGCTGGCCATGCCCAACCGCTTGTCCACCTGTGGTCCGCTGTCGGCTGGCAATATGTTGCGCGCTGCCGGTGTGGCCTGGGAACACATCACGCCGCAATACCTGGGGCACCAAGCCGATGTGGCTTTGGCCGTGGTGGCGGGGCGGGCGCAGCTGGGCGCTTTGAAGGAGTCGGTGGCGCTGCAGCATGCCAGCCTGGGTCTTCAGGTGTTGGCCAGCACGCTGCCTTTGCCGGGGTTTGTGTTGGTGGCCCATGCGCAGCGGGTGGATGCCGCCACACTGGCCAAACTCGCCCGGCTGCCCGATACGCGCGCTGCCGAATACCAGCAGTGGGGCGCGAACTTTGGCCACGGCTTGGTGCCCGCCAGCGATGCCGACTTTGCCCCGGTGCGCGCTTTCATAAAGACCCAACAGCCATGACCCTGAAATTGGCATTCCGCTGGTCGCGGCTGGTTGTGTGGGTGTCGTTCATCGTGGCCTTGGCGGTCGGTGTTTACCAATATGTGTTGGCGGGCTACGAGCGCGAGGCGCAGCTGACGGCTCAAAGCAATTTGACGGCCTTGGCTGTGGCCTACAACGCCACCGTGTCCATGCACCAACTGGGGCTTGAGCCCCGGTTGCGGGCCGATGTGCTGACGCCGCCGGTGCTGGCGCTGTGGGCCAGCGCCAGCCGGGCAGAGCCTGAAGAGCTGCCACTGTGGCGCGGTCGGCTGTACCGGTTGATGGCACAGCCCTACCAAAGCTTGAGAGCAGACGGGCTGCGCCAAGTGCAATTTCACTGGCCCGATGGCCGGTCTTGGTTGCGCATGTTCGCTCCCTCGGTGTCGAACGACCCGCTGTTTGAGGTGCGCGATTCGGTGCGGCTGGCCAACACGCGCCTGGTGCCGGTTCATGGTTTTGAGGGTGGGCGGGTGCTGCCAGCGTTTCGGCATGTGTATCCGGTGTGGCACCAGGGCCAGCACCTGGGGAGTGTGGAAATATCGGTGCCGTTTGAACAGGTGCACCAGCGGCTGACCGAGTTGCTGCCCAGTGCCGACATGCAGTTGCTGTTGGACAAGCGCATCAGCACCGATATGGTGGCCCCAGAGTTTCGCTCGCACTTCGTGCACTCGGGTTTGTCGGACACCTATGTGAGCGAAAACCCCACCATCTCTCGGGTGACGCGCCAGTTCATGGCATCAGCCCGGTCCACCGAACTCAGCACCTGGTTGGCCAGCCAACCGGCTTTGCAGGCGGGTTTGGCCAGCCGGGCTTCTTTTGCCTTGCCGGTGTTGAAAGACGGCCTGGGCACGGTGGCGAGCTTTCATGCCATTGACGATGTGCAGGGCCTCCACGCCGGTTATGTGGTGGCTTACACGCCCATGCCCCTGCTGGCGCAGATGTGGCTGTCCCAGCGCCAGCAAGCCTGGGCGGGGGCTTTGGGCGTTTTGCTGTTGGGGGCAGCCATGCTGACGCTGCGCCGCCAACGCCACCGCCTTCAGCGCGAAAAGCAGCGCCTGAGCGTTATCACCGAGCAAATGGCCGATGGCATGTATGTGATGGACAACCATGGGCGAGCGTTGTACGTCAACCGCGCGGCTTGCTTGGCATTGGGCTACACCGAGCAGGAATTGCGTGGGCAAGAAATTCACCGGCTGATCCACCAACATGCCCAGAACGGCCAGCTGCCGTTGCAAGACTGTCCGGTCTACAGAACCACCCGACAAGGCCAGATGTTTGTTGGTGAAGAGCTGTTTCGGCGCAAAGACGGCACGGTGTTCGAGGCCGAGCTGCGCAGCATGCCTTTGAGCTATTTGGGGCAGCGCGCACCCGCTTCGGTGGCTTTGTTTCGGGACGTGACGCAGCGCAAGCAGGCCGAGGCCCAGTTGCGCCAGGCTGCCAGTGTGTTTGAGCATGTGCATGAGGGCATTTGCGTGACCGACGAACGGGGCAATGTGGTGGATGCCAATGCCGCTTACGCCCGCATCACGGGTTATGAGCGCGATGAGGTGCTGGGCCGCAACCTGCGCATGCTCACCAGTGGCCGCCATGCCCCCGAGTTTTACCAAACCATGTGGGACGCCGTGCTCAGCCAAGGCCATTGGCGGGGCGAAATCTGGAACCGGCACAAGGCTGGACACGAGTACGCTGCGGTGCTCACGGTGTCGGCCATCAAAACCATCGACGGCAGCGTGTCGAGTTACGTGGGCATTTTGTCGGACATCACGGCGCTCAAGCTGCACGAGGCCGAGCTGGAGCGCATCGCACTGTACGACGCGCTCACCGGTGTGCCCAACCGCCGCCTGTTGCAAACCCGGCTGGAAGACGCTCTGGGGCGGGCACGCCGCCACGGCACCCGGCTGGCTTTGGCCTACCTGGATCTGGATGGGTTCAAGGCGGTCAATGACGTGTTTGGGCACGGTGCCGGCGACCACCTGCTGGTGGAAATGTCGTGCCGGTTGAGTGCCTGCCTGCGCGAGACCGACACGCTGGCCCGTCTGGGCGGTGACGAGTTTGTGCTGTTGCTGGTCGATCTCAGCCAAGACCCAGAGTGGCAGGCCGTGATGCAGCGTGTGCTGGATGCCGTGGCCTGCCCAGTGCCGCACGGTGAGCACCTGTTGCGGGTGTCGTGCAGCTTGGGCGTGGCCCTGTACCCCGACAACAACGTGGGCCCCGATGCCCTGATGCGCTACGCCGACCAAGCCATGTACCAAGCCAAGCAGGCGGGCAAAAACCGCTACGTGTTGTTCGATCCAACGTCGGTCAACACCCTCGGTTTGTGACGCGTTGGCCGATGGCGGGTCAGCGCTGGTTTTGCCAGATCACCAACTTGCCCGCTGCTTCCCAGTTTTCGTAGTTCTGGGCGTAGAGGTCTTCGATGCGGTTGCGCTTGACCTTGAAGGTGGGGGTGATCACGTCGTTGTCTACCGTCCAAGCGGTGGTGACCACAATCAGGCACTGCAGGCGCTCGTGCGGGTCGAGTGTGGTGTTGATCTGCTTGAGGTGGCTGGTGAGTGAGCCTTCGAGTTCGCTGTGTGCGGCCGAGTCGTTGATGCGTGTGACAAATTCTGCATTGAGCATGACGATGCCCAGGGGCTGGCCCAAGTTGGCACCGGTGACCACGCAGGCCTCCACCGCTTCGTGCATCACCAGCTTGTCTTCAATCGGTGCGGGCGCCACGTATTTGCCCTTGCCCGTTTTGAACAGGTCTTTCACCCGGCCCGTGATGTGCAGGTTGCCTTGCGCGTCGATGCGGCCTTTGTCGCCGGTTTTCAACCAACCGTCTTCGGTGAAGGTTTCGCGGGTTTTTTCGGGTTCTTTGTAGTAACCCTGCATCAGCGCCAGGCTGTGCATTTGCACCTCGCCGGTGTCGGGGTCGATGCGGTGCTGCACACCTTCGTACACCGGGCCCACCGAGCCCTGTTGGTTCTTGCCGGGTTCGGTGATGTGCGACAAGGCCAGGTTTTCGGTCATGCCGTAGCCTTCGTTGATGTGCAGGCCCAGCTTGCTGTACCACTGCAGCAGTGCCAGCGGCATGGGCGCGGCACCGCCAGCGGCAAACTTGCACTGGTCCAGGCCCAGGGCTTTCATCACCTTTTTGCGCACGATGCCGCCCAAAATGGGAATGCCCAGCAGGCGGTTGAGCTTGGCGGGCGGCATTTTGTGGTGAATGCCCTGCTGAAACTTCACCCACAGGCGCGGTACCGAGAAGAAGATGGTGGGACGCGCGCGCTGCAGATCGGCGGTGAAGGTGTCCAGCGATTCGGCAAAAAACACGTGCATGCCGGTGCGCAGCCAGCCGTGTTCCACCAGCATGCGCTCCACCACATGGGCCAGCGGCAGGTAAGACAGCATGCGGTCTTGGCCGGTCATGGGAATGCGCTTGAGGCCCGAGTCCAGCGCCCAGGCGAAATTGCCAAATGAATGCATCACGCCTTTGGGCATGCCGGTGGTGCCCGAGGTGTAGATCAGCGTGGCCAGGTCGTCGGTATCGCGCACCGGCTGCCCTTGCAGAGGCTGGCAGCGTGCGCAAATGGCATCCCAGTCTTCATAGGCATTCAGCGCGTCGGGCGGTGACAGCGGGTAGCTGATGCACGGCAGGCCCGCAGGCACGCCGGGTTTCATGCCCTCCCATCCATCCAACTTGCCCACGAAGCAGGCTTTGGATTCGCTGTGTTCCAGAATTTGCCGCACCGTGTCGGGCGCCAGCGTGGGGTACAGCGGCACCGACACGTAACCCGCCATCCAGATGGCGAGGTCGCTCATCATCCACCAAGCGCAATTTTTTGAGAGGATCGCCACCTTGGAGCCCGGCGCCCAGCCTTGCGACTGCAAATGCGTGGCCATTCGCCGCACTTGGTCGCCAATCTGCGCCCAAGTGAAGTCTTGCACCGCGCCCGCGCCCATGGGCTGGGTGAGGGCAACTTTGTTGGGTGCGGTCTTTTCCCATTGGTAAAGGCATTGCAGCGCCAGGAAGTCGGGAGAGATCTTTTGCATGGAATATGTCTCGTTGTGGTGTTGAATTTTTTGAATCTATCAACAACACAGCCGCGATGGCAGAGGGTTTGTCCTGCTGTGGGTTAGAGAATTCAGATCAGTTGCAGCAAGGGTTGAGGTGCGTCAAAGCGGCGTTGCCCTCTACCAGAGCCTTGTCTGTGGCGTTTGTGGCGCGTGTTGAGCAGCACCCGCTATGCTGCTGCCATGAACAACCAAACCATCGAAATCATGGAACTCGTTGCCGGTGGCGACACCGATGCCCAGCCCGTGGCCAGCATTGTGGTGCTGCACGGCTTGGGCGCCGATGGCAGCGACTTTGTGCCCATTGCCCAAGAGCTGGACCTGAGCGAGGTAGGCCCGGTACGCTTCGTTTTCCCCAGCGCGCCGGTGCGCCCAGTCACCATCAACGGCGGATACGAAATGCGCGCTTGGTACGACATTGAGCCGCCCGATGCGCAGGGCATGCGGCGTGAAGACGGCCCTGGCTTGCGGGCTTCGCAAGGCATCGTGCAGCAGCTGCTGAACCGCGAAGCCGCGCGCGGTGTGCCGCCCGAGCGCACCGTGCTCATGGGTTTCTCGCAAGGCTGCGCCATGACTTTGCTGGCCGGTTTGCGCGCCCCGCAGCGGCTGGCTGGGTTGGTGGCGCTGTCGGGCTACCTGCCGCTGGCCGAGCACACCGCCGCCGAGCGCAGTGAGGCCAACCAAAACACCCCCATTTTTCTGGCCCACGGCCAGTACGACCCGGTGGTGGTTTTGGAGCGTGGCGAAGCCGCCCGCGACGCCTTGCAGGCGCTGGGCTACCCCGTGGACTGGTTCACCTACCCCATGGAGCACTCGGTGTGCCCGCAGGAAATTTCTGATCTGAATGGCTGGCTGGTTAAGGTGTTGGCGGGGCGTTGACGGCGGCTTGAGCTGCTTTGTTGACGGCACAGGCGGCCCCCATCCCAACCTTCCCCCAGAGGGGGAAGGGGCCAAGCGGGGAAGGGGCCAAGCGGGGATGGAACCTGGCTGGGGACGGCGCGCCCCGGTCTTGGCTCCCTCCCCCTCTGGGGGAGGGTTGGGGTGGGGGCTCTCCCGGGGCTGCTCTGCAGGTTGTCCAAGTGGCTACACCCAACCCTGGCGCCAACGCGCGGTGTCGCGCAGTTCCCGCCAAGCGATGCGCGTGACCGTGCCCGAATACACCGCCTCCAGCTCCACCCATTCCAGGGCGGTGGCCGGGGGTTCGGGCTCCAGCACCTTCACCACCATGAAATGTTTGTTGCGCGCCACGGGTTGCACGGCGGTCCATTTGGTGCGCAGCAGTTTTTTGGGGTGCAAGGGGTTCATGGGCGCGAGGTTGCCACAAAGCCGGGCGCGGCTGGCGTGCTCCCGCGCCGCCCCTGTTCAACCGTGGGGGCATGGCGCGGCGGCCCGGCTTTTGTGGGGCCGATGCGCTAACTTCACGCCCTATGGGTCGCATCAACCGCCTTTTGATGGCCGCACGGGCCATTCCCCAGCCGCCGCAGGCCGACCCGATCTGCCCGCTGTGTGGCCGCGCCATACCCGCCGCGCAGCGCGACGCGCACCACTTGGTGCCCAAGTCCAAAGGCGGGCGCGAAACCTTGTTTCTGCACCGCATGTGCCACCGGCAGGTGCACGCCGTGCTGAGTGAAACCGAGCTGGCCCGCAGTTACCACACCGCCGAAGCGCTGCTGAGCCACCCCGAGGTGGCGCGCTTTGTGGCCTGGGTCAAAACCAAGCCCGACGACTTTATGGAACGCACCCGCAAGCACCACAGTCGGCGCTGAAACCCTAGCGCTTGCGCAGGCGGAAACCCAGACAAGCACGATGGCTAAAATGGCCAATCGCCTCAAGGAGCCCGCTATGCGTGTCACCGCCACCGAAGCCAAAAACCGTTTTGGCAGCCTCTGCGCCCAGGCCAAGCACGAACCTGTGTTCGTGGAAAAAGCCGGTCAACTCGACACGGTGATTCTGTCTGCTCAGCTCTACCAAGCCCTTCAGGCAGGGCAGGGCAGAGCCAGCCTTGCAGCACGAAAAAAGGCGTTTGAGGCCGAGTTCGGCGACTGGATTGCCACCCAGAACGCGCGGGTCGAAGCCCACGGCATTCCCGGTGCCGACTTGCGCCCGTGGTGAGCCAACCATGGCGCAGTACGACATTTTTCCCAACCCCAGCCGCAGTGGGGCAGATGGCATTCCCTACGTGGTCGTGATCCAGAGCGACCTGCTTGACGCTCTGGCCACGCGCCTCACCATGCCCCTCGCCGAGCCCGATGCCAGCGGCAAAGTGCCCCAGGTGCTGTGCCCGCTGATCCACGTCAACGGGCGGCGCCTGCACGCGCTGGCGCACTACACCGCGCCCCTGCCCGCCAAGCTGCTGCGCCACCCGGTGGCCAATGTGGCTGACCAAGCCAGCGCGCTGGTGGCGGCTGTGGATGCGGTTTTGTCGGGCCTCTGACGGGGCTGCGCCTGTAGAGCCAACCCTAGAAAATTGACCACGCAACCCGCACCCATGATCCCCGACAACCTGCCCCACCGCATCTGGCAAGAACTGGCCCGCGCCACGCAAGACCGTCACCACGACTGGCGCACGCCGGTGCTGGCCACGGTGGGGGTTGACCAATGTCCGAATGCGCGCACGGTGGTGTTGCGCCAAGCGCGGGAGTCGGTGGGCGAACTGACTTTTTTCACCGACGGGCGCAGCCCCAAGGTGGCCGAATTGCAGGCCCAGCCGCAGGCCATGCTGGTTTTTTGGAGTGCCCGGTTGCGCTGGCAATTGCGGGTTTCGGCGCGTTTTGAGGTGTTGACCTGCGGCCCCGAGGTGGATGCGGCGTGGGCGCGGGTGGGGCAGTCGGCGGCGGCGTGCGACTATTTGACAGCGCAGCCGCCCGGCCAGCCTTGGGCTGAGGGGGAACTGGGACCGACACCAGCGGGCACCGGTGCGCACCATTTGGCGGTGGTGCTGGCGCGTGTGCAGGCCATGGACTGGCTGGCGTTGGGTTTGGACGGCCAGCACCGGCGTGCCCGCATTGAAGGCCAGGCGGTGACGTTGCTCACGCCTTGAATGGCCTTTTTTCCCTTGTTCAGGCGCTGCGTGCAGCTTGCGCCAAGTTCACCGCCAGCCGGTTGTGCCGCTCCACCAGCGGCCCCAGGTCCACGGTGGTCAACTGGCCTTGGCGCACCACCACGCGCCCGTTCACCACGGTGTAGGCAGCGGGCGGGCTGGCGCACAGCAGCAGGCTGGCCACGGGGTCGTGGACCGCGCCACCGGCAAAACCCAGCGTGCGCAGGTCAAACAGGGCGAAGTCGGCGCACATGCCCGGTGCCAAGTGGCCCACGTCGGGCCGGCCCAGCACCTGCGCGCCGCCGCGTGTGGCGGTGTGCAGCGCGTCGCGTGCGGTCATTTCGGCGGGGCCCAGGTCGCAGCCGAAGAAGGTTTTGCCGTCGCGGGTTTCGGGCGCTTGCAGTGCGCGGCCCACGCGGGCCAGCAGCAGGGCTTGGCGCGCTTCGTTCACCATGTGGGCGGCGTCGTTGCTGGCGCTGCCGTCCACCCCCAGGCCCACGGGCACACCGGCGTTGAGCATGCGGCGGATGGGCGCAATGCCGCTGGCCAGCCGCATGTTGCTGCACGGGCAATGGGCCACGCCGGTGCGGGTGGCGGCAAACAGCGAAATGCCTTCGTCGTCCAGCTTCACGCAGTGCGCGTGCCACACGTCGTCGCCCAGCCAGCCCAGTTCTTGCGCGTACTGCGCCGGGGTTTTGTTGAACTTCTCGCGGCTGTAGGCGATGTCGTGGTCGTTCTCGGCCAGGTGGGTGTGCAGGCGCACGCCTTGGCCCTTGAAGCTGCGGGCCAGTTCGGCACTTTGCTTCATCAAGGCCGGGCTTACTGAAAACGGCGAACACGGCGCCAGCGCCACCTGCACCATGGCGCCATGGGCCGCGCTGTGCCAGGTTTCAATCAGCCGCTGGCTGTCTTTCAAAATCGCGTCTTCGCGCTCCACCACGCGGTCGGGCGGCAGGCCGCCTTGCGACTGGCCCACGCTCATGCTGCCGCGTGTGGCCACAAAGCGCATGCCAATGCCTTGCGCGGCTTCTATGCTGTCTTCCAGGCGCACGCCGTTGGGGTAGATGTAGAGGTGGTCGCTGCTGGTGGTGCAGCCGCTCATCAGCAGCTCGGCCATGGCCACTTGGGTGGACACGCGCACCATCTCGGGTGTCAAGCCCGCCCAAATGGGGTACAGCCCGCGCAGCCAGCCGAACAGCTCGGCGTCTTGCACGCCGGGTATGGCCCGGGTGAGCGACTGGTACATGTGGTGGTGTGTGTTCACCAAGCCTGGCGTCACCAGGTGGCCGCGTGCGTCGATGGTCTCGCCCGCCGATTCCAGCAGGGCGGGCGGTAACTCGGCGGCGGCGCCGATCCATTCGATCACGTTGTCGCGCACAAAGATCGACGCGTCTTTCAGCTCCCGCCCTCGCGCTGGGTCGGCGTGGTCAAAGGTGGCGATGCAGGTGGCGTTGTGGATCAGCAGGGTGTTCATGGTGCGGTGGCGGTTGAGAGTGTGGTTATTTTGACGTGGTGTGTGTGAAAGCGGGACGGTCCTGCCTTCACGCGCCAGCCCCCATCCCAACCTTCCCCCAGAGGGGGAAGGGGCAAGACTTGCCCCAGCGAGGGGAGTGGCAAGACATCCCTTAGCGGGGGAGTGGCAAGACATGCCACGTTGCGAGGCGCCTGCGCACGCCTTGTCTTGCTCCCTCCCCCTCTGGGGGAGGGTTGGGGTGGGGGCTCTCCCACACCTCACCGCAGCCAATAGCCCGGTTGCGCATACACCTGCTTCAAATGCTGAATAAAAAACCGCACCTTGGCGGGCAGGTGCCGCTGCTGCGGGTAGACGGCCAAAATGTCGTAGGCGGGCAGGGCGAATTCGTCGAGCACCGTGACCAGTTCGCCGCGCTGCAACTGCGCCTGAATTTCCCAGGTGCTGCGCCAGCCCAGGCCCAGGCCGTCGCTCACCCAGCGGTGCAGCAGCTCGCCGTCGTTGCAGTCCAG
>JAUXXN010000072.1 GCA_030684755.1 Hydrogenophaga sp. | reverse complement strand
TTACGGCACCGCCAACAGCAACCAGATGCTGATGGAAATCATGGGCCTGCACCTGCCGGGCTCGTCTTTCGTCAACCCCGGTGTGGCGCTGCGTGAAGCCCTCAGCAAAGCCGCGCTGGAGCGCGCCCTCATCAACACCGGGCGAGGCGGGCAGCCGCACATTCGCCTGGCCGACATCGTGACCGAAAAATCCGTGGTCAACGGCATCGTGGGCCTGCTGGCCACCGGCGGCAGCACCAACCACACCATCCACCTGGTGGCCATGGCCCGCGCTGCTGGCGTGCTGATCGACTGGGACGACTTCTCTGAACTCTCAGCCGCGGTGCCGCTGCTGGCCCGCGTGTACCCCAACGGCAGCGCCGACGTGAACCATTTCCATGCCGCTGGTGGCATGGGCTTTCTGATGCGCGAACTGCTGGCCAACGGCTTGCTGCACGGCGACGTGCACACGGTGATGGGCTTTGGTCTGACCGCCTACACCCAGGAACCCTGGCTGGACGGCGACACCGTGGCCTGGCGCGACCTGCCCGCCCTCAGCGGCGACACCGCCGTGCTGCGCCCGGTGGCCGAACCCTTCAGCGCCGATGGTGGCCTGCGCCTGCTCACAGGCAACCTGGGCCGCAGCGTCGTCAAAGTGTCGGCCGTGAAACCAGAACACCGCTTTGTACGCGCCCAAGCCGTGGTGGTCAGCGACCAGCAAGACCTGCTGGCCCTGTTCAACGCCGGTCAGCTGGAAAAAGACCTGATCGCCGTGGTGCGCTACCAGGGCCCGCGCGCCAACGGCATGCCCGAACTGCACAAGCTCACACCACCGCTGGCCGTGTTGCAAGACAAGGGCTTCAAGGTCGCGCTGGTCACCGACGGCCGCATGAGCGGCGCGTCCGGCAAAGTGCCCGCCGCCATCCACCTCAGCCCCGAAGCCTTGGCCGACGGCCCGATCGCCCGCGTGATGGACGGCGACTGGATCACGCTGGACTGCGAACGCGGTGTGTTGCAACTGGAAGTGGACGCCGACACGCTGGCCGCCCGCAACGTGAGCCACCCGGATTTGCGCCACAACGCCCACGGCACCGGGCGCGAGCTGTTTGGGCTGTTCCGTGCGCATGCGAGCACGGCGGAATCGGGCGCGTCGCCACTGTTTGGCCAGCCGTTTTAATGCCAAACACCCAAGCCGGGGAGCGCCCCCACCCCAGCCTTCCCCCAGCGGGGGAGGGAGCAAGACAGCCGTCCCGCCAAACCACTCCCCGCTCCCTCTCCTTCCCCCTCTGGGGGAAGGCTGGGATGGGGGCAAGCGCTGAAGAAACCACCCTTCAAAACAGCAGCTCACCACAACCCAAACCCACGCCCCGCCCCATGACCACCACCTGTTTCACCCGTCCCGCCTTCAGCTCCCGCGTCGTACCCGTCATCGTGCTCACCGACGCGGCCCACGCTGTGCCGCTGGCCCATGCGCTGCTGGAAGGTGGCATCGACGTGATGGAAATCACTCTGCGCTCTGACGCTGCGCTGGCCAGCATCGAAGCCGTGGCCCGCGCCGTGCCACAGATGCACCTGGGCGCGGGCACCGTCACCCGCGTGGCCGAGGTGCAGCGCGTGATCGACGCAGGTGCCACGTTCGCCCTGTCGCCTGGCTGCACCGACGCGCTTTTTGAAGCTGTGCAAGCCGCGAACCTGCCCTTCATCCCCGGCGTGATGACCCCCGGCGAAGTGATGCAACGGCGCGAGCAAGGCTTTAGCCTCATGAAACTCTTCCCCGCCCAGCAAGCGGGCGGCCTGGGCATGCTCAAAGCGCTGGGTGCGCCCATCCCCGATGTGGCGTTCTGCCCCACCGGCGGCGTCAGCCCAGAAAACCTGAAAGACTTTTTAAGCCTAACCAACGTCGCCATGGCTGGCGGCAGCTGGCTCACACCCGCCCACGCCCTGGCCTCTGGAGACTGGAAAAAAATCACCCAACTGGCCCGCGAAGCCAGCGCCGTGGCAAACGGATAATTGAGCGGCGCATGCACCTGCCTTGTGGGCCGTAGCGCAACAACGTGTACCTGTCCGTCGATACAAGCCCTCAGCTCAACCCCAAAAAGCCACCCGTGTCGCACCAGCCCTCAAAGTCAGCGGGCCAGCGGCCAGCCCAACACCCAAGCCCATGACCTCACCCACCGCACTCCCCGCCTGGCAACAACTCGCCGCCTTGGCCGCAGCTCCCCAGCCCCACCTGCGCGAACGCTTGGCCAGCCCGGGCCGCGAACAGCAGATGCAGGCCCGCGCCGAGGGCACCGGCATCCAGCTCGACCACAGCCGCCAAGCGATGGACAGCGCCGTGTGGGACGCCCTCATCGAACTCGCTCACCAAGCCCAGGTGCCCGCCCAGCGCGACGCCATGTTCCGGGGCGACACCATCAACACCAGCGAACAGCGCGCCGTGCTGCACACCGCCCTGCGTGGCACACCCGGCGCCAGCGGTAGCGATGCACCCTGGGGCGACGCAGTGCAGCAACTCGTGCAAGCCGAACTCGACCGCGTCTGCACCTTCACTGAGCGGGTGCGTGCAGGCGAAGTGAAAGGCAGCACCGGCCAAGCCATCACCGACGTGGTGAACATCGGCATCGGCGGCTCCGACCTTGGGCCGCGCATGGCCGCCGACGCGCTGGCCCCGTGGTGCAGCGGCGGCCACCATGCCGGGAAATCCGGCGTGCGCGTGCATTTCGTCAGCAACCCCGACGCCTGGGCACTGCACAGCACCCTGCGCGGCCTGAACCCGGCCACCACCCTCATCATCGTGGCCAGCAAAACCTTCACCACCCAAGAAACCATGACCAACGCCGCCTCCGCCCGGCGCTGGCTGGCCGACGCGGGCATCGAAGGCGCGGCGCAAAGTCAGCACCTCGTCGCCATCACCGCGGCGCCCCAAAAATCCAGCGCAGCGGGCTACCCGGCAGAACACACCTTCACCTTCTGGGACTGGGTGGGCGGGCGCTACTCCATCTGGTCCGCGCTCGGCCTGCCACTGGCCATCGCCATCGGTGCAAAAGCCTTTCGGGAATTTTTGGCTGGCGGTCAGGCCATGGACGCGCACTTTCGCAGCGCACCGTTGGCGCACAACCTGCCCGTCATATTGGCCCTGAGCGGCGTGTGGAACCGCAACTTTCTGCACTGCCCCACCCAACTGCTCTCCACCTACCCCAGCCGCTTGGTGCGCTTTGCTCCCTTTGTGCAGCAAATGGACATGGAAAGCAACGGCAAACGCATGCGCAAAGACGGCCAACCCGTTGATGCCGACACCGGCCCCATCGTCTGGGGCGGCCTGGGCATTGACGGCCAACATGCCTACTTCCAGCTGCTGCACCAAGGCACCCACCGCGTGCCGGTGGAATTCATTGGCGTGCTCAACGAAGACACCCCGCTGCCCCTGGCCGCCGAGCACCACCGCGTCGTCAACCTCAACCTGCGCGCCCAAGCCCAAGCCCTGGCCCTGGGTCGCAACGAAGCCGACACCTTGCATGCTCTGATGGCCGAAGGCATGAGCGCCGAGCAAGCCGAGGTGTTCGTCAGCCAGCGCAGCTTTGCGGGCGACGTGCCCAGCAGCACCCTGTGGCTCGACGCCCTCACCCCACACAGCCTGGGCGCACTGATCGCGCTTTACGAGCACAAAGTGTTCACCCAAGCCGCCATCTGGGGCATCAACGCCTACGACCAATGGGGTGTGGAGCTGGGCAAGACCATGGCCAAATCCATGGAAAAAGCGGCTGACTGATCAACCCCACCGAACCCACCCCATGCGCATCGCCCTCATCGCCCACGACCAAAAAAAAGACGCCATCGTGGCCCTGGCCACCGAATTTGCGCCGCTGCTGCGCCAGCACACGCTCATGGGCACCGGCACCACCGGCGGGCGACTGCAAACCGAAGTCGGCCTGACGGTGGAACGCCTGCTCAGCGGCCCGCTGGGCGGCGATTTGCAAATCGGCGCGCGCCTGTCCGTGGGCGAAGTGGACTGCGTGATCTTCCTGCGCGACCCCATGACCGCCCAACCCCACGAACCCGACATCAGCGCCCTGCTGCGCGCATGCGATGTGCACAACGTGCCTTGTGCCACGAACGTGGCCACGGCGCGGGTGCTTTTGGGGGAAATGGGGCGGTTGCGGTGAGTGGTGGTGGATGATGGATGACTGTTGTCGGCCAAGAGCGGCCCACCGCGATGGTTGGCTGTGTGCCTGCTTTAAGCTGTTACGCGCAGGCCTTGGTTATCGGGTTATGAACAGTAGCCGAGGTCGGTTGAGCTGATTGCTTGGATTTGTCTATGCCACTGACCCCAGCAGCCTTCGCGAACTGGACATAAGCTCGGTACTGTTGCAGGACTGGTGATCACACTTTTGAAGATCACCGCACACCGTGCGTCACTCAACAACAATGTGTCTTGGCTATAGTCGGGCGTGGACATCAGCGGGATTACGCTGTGGCTCAGCCATGAGTGTCCGACGACGACCGAGCGGTACATCAAAGCCGATCTCTCGATGAAGGAGAAGGCGCTGCCCCGGCTGTAGGATCCTTGAGAATATGTATACCCCTTGGAGGCGACGGCTCCTCTCGTTCGAGGGAGCACCGCTGCCATGCAGGGCCGAACTGTTCGTAACTGGGAACTGTCCATAACAGCCTTTCTGTG
>JAUXXN010000071.1 GCA_030684755.1 Hydrogenophaga sp. | reverse complement strand
AGGCCGTGGCTGGGCGCGGTGGCTGGGGCACGGTGCAGGGTGTTCGGCTGGCGCTGGGCAGTTTGCGCTGGATGGATGAATTGGACGCACCGCTGGGTGTGCTGGCCAAACGCGCGACGGTGTTGCAAAAAGAAGGCGCCACGGTGTCGGTGCTGGCCGCGCAAAGCGGTGCCGGTGGCTGGGTTCCCATGGCTGTTTTGGCGTTTGCCGACGAGGCCAAGCCCGGTGCTGCATCCGCCTTGGCGGGTTTGCGCGCACAAGGTTTGCGCTTGTTCATGGTCTCTGGCGACAACCAGGGTGCAGCTCTGGCCATGGCCCAACAACTGGGTTTGCAGGCCGATGCCGGGGAGGTGATTGCCGAAGTGTTGCCCGGCGACAAAGCCGCCGTGGTGAAGCGCTTGCAACAAGGCGGACACACCGTGGCCATGGTGGGCGATGGCGTGAACGATGCGCCCGCCCTGGCCGCTGCCGACGTGGGCCTGGCCATGAGCCACAGCCAAGGTGGCAGTTCGGATGTGGCGATGCACGCCGCCGGCATCACGCTCATGCGCGGCGACCCGATGCTGGTGGCCGCTGCGCTCGACATTTCGCGCCGCACCGTGTCCAAGATTCGGCAGAACCTGTTTTGGGCCTTTGCCTACAACGCCGCTGGCATTCCGCTGGCTGCGCTGGGCTACCTGAGTCCGGTGTTGGCGGGGGCGGCCATGGCGTTGAGTTCGGTGAGCGTGGTGAGCAACGCGCTTTTGCTCAAGCGTTGGAAGCCAGCGGTGGCGGCGCCGACTGTAGGGGTGAGCAAGCCCGAGGCTTGAGCCATTGGCAATGGCTGCCAACCCAAGGCAGGTGCCGCTGGGCATTTGACCTGAATCAAAACCCCGAATAACGTTCTGCGGGATGCTTGCAGCGCTTTGACGGAACCCAAAACAACCCACCGGAGACAAGACATGAACCACGAAGCCTTGCGCGTGATACGCGACGAACACGCCACTTTGGCTGCCATGTTGCAGTCGCTCATGCAGATGGTCAAACGCGGCCCCAGCCCCGAGGGCAAAGACCAGCATGAGATGTTTTTTGATGTGCTGCGGGCCATGCTGTTCTACATCGACGAGTTTCCCGAAAAGCTGCACCACCCGAAAGAGTCGGACCTGCTGTTTCCCCGCGTGGCTCGCGCAGCGCCCCACACCATGAAAGCCATTGACCAACTGGAGCGCGACCACGGAGCTGGCGAGCTGCGTGTGCGTGAACTCATGCACCTGCTGATGGCCTGGGAGTATTTGGGTGACACACGGCGCAAGGCGTTTGAAGACGGTGTCACGTCTTACGTGGACTTTTACCTGCAGCACATGCGGCTGGAAGAAACCGTGGTGTTGCCCGAGGCTGAAAAGCACCTGACCGATGCCGACTGGCACGCGCTCAACGCCGCTTTCGCCACCAACCAAGACCCGCTGAACAGCCGCATTCCGCGCGACCCGCAATTCGACCGTTTGTTTACCCGCATCGTTATGCGTGCGCCGGCGCCGGTGGGTTTGGGGCAAGACTGAGCGTTTGAACGCAGAGTTCATGCCGCTCAGCGGTTTTTTGCAAGCCTCTTTATGGCAGGTGATCTCTCATAAGGTTGTCAGCCCTTCGCACCCAGCGCAGCCTCCAACCGTTCGCACAGCAGGCGCAGCACTTCGATGCGGCTCCAGCGTTTGTCGTCGCTGGCCACGATGTGCCAGGGGGCAATGTCGGTGCTGGTGCGGTCCATCATGTCGTCCACGGCGCGGGCGTACAGCGGCCACTTGTCGCGGTTGCGCCAGTCGTCGGCCGTGATTTTGTGTACTTTGTGTGGCGTGTTTTGCCGCGCTTCAAAGCGTTTGAGCTGTTCTTCCTGCGTGATGGACAGCCAGAACTTCACCACCACCGTGCCTGCCTGGGTCATCTGCTCTTCAAAGGCGTTGATTTCGTCGTAGGCGCGGGTCCAGTCGGGCTCGGTGCAAAAGCCTTCCACCCGCTCCACCAGCACGCGGCCATACCAAGAGCGGTCGAACATGGTGGTGTGGCCCCAGCGCGGCAGGTAGCGCCAGAAGCGCCACAGGTAGGGCTGTGCCCGCTCGGCTTCGTTGGGGGCGGCCACCGGAATGACGCGGTAGTGCCGCGCATCCAGCGCCTGGGTGATGCGGCGGATGGTGCTGCCCTTGCCTGCGGCGTCCATGCCCTCGAACACCAACACCAACGAACGCCGCTTCCATTCGGGTGCGCGCAGCAGCTTGTTCAACCGGCCTTGCAGGCGTTCGAGTTGGTCTTCGTAGGTGGAACGGTCCAGTGTGCGGGTGTAGTCCTGGGTGGCCAGCAGGCTGCGCCCGTCCAGCGGAGGCGGAGGGGGCGGGGCTGCGTGCCCGGTGCCCGCAGGGGCCGCAAGGGGTTGCACCGCGCGCAGCAGGTTGTCCAGCAGGTACTGGCCGGCTGTGATGGCGCGGTAGTTGGGGTCGCTGCCGTCGATCACCAGCCAGGGCGCTTCGCCGGTGCTGGTTTTGCGCAGTGCCTTGGACGAAATGGGCACAAAACTGCCGTAATGTTTGAGCCGGTCCCAGTCGTGGGCGGTCACGCGCCATGCGGTTTTGGGGTCTTTTTCCAGAGCCTTGAAGCGCTTGGCCACGCCTTCTTTGGTCATGTGAAACCACAGCTTGACCAGCCGCACACCTTCGGCGGTGAGCATGCGCTCGAAAGCACGGATGTCGGTCAGGCGTTCGTCAAAGCGGGCTTCTTTGTCGTGGCCCAGCGCGTGCTGCACGATGGGGTCGGTGTACCAGTTGCCAAACAGAATGCCCACATGCCCTTTGGGCGGCAGCACCTGCCAAAAGCGCCACATGGCAGGGCGGCCCATCGGCGCATCTTCGCCGCTGGCCTCGGGGGTGGCGAAGGCTTCGGTGCGGATGTGGCGCGGGTCCATCCATTCGTTGAACAGGTTGACGGTTTCGCCTTTGCCCGCGCCGTCCACACCGTTGATGAGCACGATGACCGCGCGTTGCTTGTTTTCAAGCAATTGGTATTGCGCTTCGAGCAGCGCCTGGCGCAGTTTCTCCTCTGCCTCCTTGTAGGCCTTGCGGCTGATCTGGTGGCCAATTTCAGCGGATTCAAACATGAACGGTCTCCACTTCAAAGCCCACGATATTGCGGCTTTCTTTGCTGAACTCCACACCGATCAGGTGAATGGGTTCACCGCGTGCGCGGTATTTGTCGGCGTAGCCCTTGTCTTTGATTTGCTGCAACGCCTGGCCCTGCGTTGTCAGCTCCACCACCTTGAATTCGAACAACAGCACTTCGTTGTTGAACAACACCGCCATGTCGATGCGTCCGTGGTTGGTGGTGTCTTCTAGGCGGATGTCCAAGCCCAGGGCGGCGAAGTAGCTGTAGAAGATGCTGGCGTAGTAGCCCTCGAACTGGGC
>JAUXXN010000069.1 GCA_030684755.1 Hydrogenophaga sp. | reverse complement strand
GCTACATCGAGTTTTGCAAAAGCACCTGCTCACACAACTTCACCTTGAAAGGATTGAAGATCGTCGTGGACGGAGCCAACGGTGCTGCGTACAGCATTGCACCCGATGTTTTCCATGAGCTCGGTGCAGAAGTGATCAAGATAGGTTGCTTACCCGATGGCTTGAACATCAACCACGGTGTGGGCGCTACCCACCCTCAGGCGTTGGTGGAAGCAGTGAAGACCCACGGCGCCCATTACGGCATTGCACTGGACGGTGACGCCGATCGGTTGCAAATGGTGGATGCCAGTGGTCGTTTGTTCAATGGCGACGAATTGCTGTACCTGATTGCGTCGGACCGCATTGCAAGCGACATTGATGTACCCGGTGTGGTGGGCACGCTCATGACCAACAAGGCGGTTGAAGTCGCGTTCAAGCACAAAGGCGTTAAATTTGTGCGTGCCAAGGTGGGTGACCGCTACGTGCTCGAAGAGCTTGAACGGCATGGATGGACACTGGGCGGCGAGGGTTCCGGGCACATTCTGGTACTGGACCGTCACACGACCGGCGATGGCTTGGTGTCGGCCTTGCAGGTGTTGCACGCCTGTGTAGACAGCGGCAAAACGATGGCACAGTTGCTGGCCGATGTAACACTGTTCCCACAAATACTTATCAACGTACGTCTGCAGCCTGGGCAGGACTGGAAAAGCAACACCAAGCTGGCTGAAGAAACCCGCTCAGTGGAAGCCGAGTTGGGCGACTCAGGTCGGGTGCTGATCCGTGCCAGCGGGACCGAGCCGCTGTTGCGCGTGATGGTGGAAGCGCGCGACGAGCAGCAGGCGCAAAACTTTGCCCAGCGCTTGGTGGACGCAGTGAAGGCCAGTTGATGGCTGCCGCATTCACCGTTCGCCGTGCTGACTACGCCTGTGCGGCCGACGCGCAGGCCGTGGTGAATATGCTTGACGCCTATGCCAGCGACCCCGCTGGTGGTGGCAAGCCGTTGAGCGACTACGCCAAGAACCACCTCGTTCGCGAACTGGCCGCCCGGCCCCAGGCCTACAGCGTGCTGGCATTCGACGCTGGGCAACCGGTTGGACTGGTGAACTGCATCGAAGGTTTTTCAACATTCGCTTGCAAGCCGCTGGTGAACGTGCACGACGTGGCGGTGCTGGGCAGCCATCGGGGGCGGGGCGTTGCTGCGCAGATGCTGGCACTGGCTGAGCGCATTGCACAAGAACGCGGCGCCGTGAAGATGACGCTGGAAGTGCTCTCGGGCAACGCGCCCGCTGTGAACCTGTACCGGCGCATCGGCTATGAGGGCTACCAGCTCGACCCGGAGATGGGCACCGCCCAGTTTTTCCAAAAGTGGTTGTGAACGGCCCGGCAGGGCCGATTCAGCCGCAACCTTCTGAGCCCATTCACCTTGCTTAATACAGCAGGAACGGCTTTCGGTTTTCCATCCAAGCCGCTTCGTCTGGCTCGGCTATCGCGTTCAGGTCGGCCACCGTTGCCTTGGCATCGTCCACCCATTCGCGCAGCGCTGGCCCGCCGTTGATCAGATCTATCGCCAGGCGGTCGTGCTCGTATTCGTACGCAAAGTCGCGCCACAGCGGGTAGGCGGGAGCTTGCAGGCGCAGGGCCTTGAAAGCCAGCGCCTGCAAACGCCAGGGTTTGAACGCCTGGTGGTCGTAATGGCTGGCGTCTTCCACATGAATTTGCACACCTGAGCAAAGCTGACCCTTGTGTTTGTGAAAGGTGGGTTCAAAAAAACATTCCCGCAATGCACAGCCTTGCAGCCATTGCGGTGCCATTCGCTGCATGTCATGCAGCAAGCGGTGGGCGTCGATGTCGGGCGCGCCAAACAGCTCCAGCGGGCGCGTGGTGCCTCGGCCTTCGCTCAGGGTGGTGCCTTCCAGCATCACGGTGCCCGCATAAGCGCGCGCCATGCTCAGGTTGGCGGCGTTCGGGCTGGGGTTGACCCAACTGCGCTCGGTGGGCCAGCCAAAGCCGGGCGCCGCGTCGGGTTGCCAGCCCTCCATGGCAATCACGCGGTAGTCCACCCGCAGGCCCAGCGTGGCAATAAACCAGTGGCCCAGCTCCCCCATCGTCATGCCGTGGCGCATGGGCATGGGGCCAGCGCCCACAAAACTTTCCCAACCTTCGCGCAGCGTCAGGCCTTCCACCGGCCGACCAGCGGGGTTGGGGCGGTCCAGCACCCACACGCTTTTGCCGTGTTGTACAGCGGCTTCCAACACATAGCGCAGCGTGGTGATAAAGGTGTAGATGCGGCAGCCCAGGTCTTGCAGGTCCACCAACAACACGTCAAAGCTGTCCATCATGGCGGGCGTGGGGCGGCGCACCTCGCCGTAGAGGCTGAACACCGGAATGCCAAGCCTAGGGTCCAGGTAGTCGGGCGACTCGACCATGTTGTCTTGCTTGTCGCCGCGCAGGCCGTGTTGTGGGCCAAAAGCCGCCGTCAGTTGCACGTCGGGCAACGCCGCCAGGGCGTCCAGAGAGTGGGTGAGGTCGCGGGTGACCGACGCGGGATGGGCCAGCAAGGCCACACGCTGTCCTGCCAGTGGCGCACGCAGGGCCGGGTCTTGCAGCAAACGTTCAATGCCAAATTTCATCGTGGTATTGCGCGGGAAACCTCGGCATTCATGCCGGGGAGGCAGAGCGCGTCGTGCGAAGCACGACCTCTTCCCGCGTTTGTGTTGCGCTGCTTTGTTGATAACCATATCCATCACCGCGCTGCAACAGCGTGCAGTGCTTGTGAGAGATTCCCTGAACCACACCTTCGGCTGTCTGGATGTTGAAACTGCCCGTGGCACGAATGGCAACCCTGCCTCGGTAGCAACCTTGTTTTTTGCCTTTTGTCACCGTGGCCTTGACCAGATCGCCTGTCACAAAACCGTGCACCGACTTTTCGCGCATCAGGTATCCACGAGTGAAGCCGAACTTGTCCAAGCGCGTGCGCTGGTAGCTGCCTCGCCCCGTGCATTTGATGTGCAGCGTAGGCATGTTCCAATTTTCCACCCAATCCACTTCACCAACGCACACAGCGTCCAGTGCGTGGGTCTTTGGAATATGGTTCCTTTGCCGGTTGAACTTGGTGCGCCCACCGCTTGAGGTCTCCACGGGCAAGCACGTCGTTTTCAGGGCATTGAACAGTGCCCATCTGGTTGTGTTGACAGCTGCTGCATCTTTGAGTGGCCGCTTGGCCTGAACCAAGATGCGCTTGAGCACTTCGGGCTTTTTCGCCAGGAACAGATCAATCGGCAAGGCCGCTTTCTTCTCGTTGCAGCACTGGCACGCCAGCGTCAGGTTCGACTCTCGATTGCCACCCCCCCTTGCTTTGGGCTGGATGTGTTCGATCTGCAAAGGCACGTTCTCGGCACCGCAGTACGCACACTTTCTGCCCCATTTCACCAGAAGAAATTCCCTGATTTCGTAGCCTGCAAGCGTGCCTTGTTGGTACTGCACGCCCTCAATGCCTGGGGTCTGCATGGCCTGCATATCGAAGCGCACCAGCTCTTGTGCGACTGCGTGAATTGGTGCCCAGCGCATGAGTCGCTTGACCCAAGCCAGTATTGCGTCCACCCGATGCTGCAACGAGGGAGCGATCCGGCCCTTTCCTTTGTTGCCTCTGTTCAAAAATCGCGGTGCGCGGTAGCGCAAGTTGCCCCTGCGCCTGCGCCGCATCTGGCGGCGTGCCGTCAACGCCTCGCTGATCTTTCGCCCGCGATGGGCGATCTCAACCAGGCTCAACACCACAGCTCCCTTGCTCACCTCACCTGTTTCGCTGTTTATTTTTCGCACCGCTCGAACCAGTGCCATGCCCGTGGTCTTGCTGCCTGGGTCGATCTTCAGAGACAAAGGCTGCAACTGGCAATGCTCGGCTTTCACATCTACCAGTCGGATCACAAAAGGCACGAGCCGATGCACGCGGGCACGCCCACGCGAGAGCAAAAGCCTCGCGCGTTTCTGCGAGCACGGCATCAGCGGCACACCTTGTCGATCAAGCACCAGCACACTCACAGAAATTCTCCAAAAAATAAGTTGCTGTCTTTTCAGCAGTCAGCCCGTAAGGGCCTTGTGACGCGCACCTCGCGGTGCGTCTCCCCTCGACCCTGTTGCAATCCGGCTTGGAATGGCGGTAGCCGTTTCGTGCTTACCCTGTCGCTTGTCTGCACCACCGCCTTCGAGAGCCACGAACTGAGGAAGCATTCGTGGGTCGGACTTTGAGCCTTAATTGCAACGTAGATTGGTTTTTTTAGTTCCTTTCTTGGTCTGGTCAACTTGAGCCTTCAGCCTTGCGGCTTCAAGCTCCGCCCTTCAGGGCGGGGTAGTTGACGGTTTTATGGGGGATGCGGGTTGGGCGTCAAAAAGTGGAAAGGGCAGGGGCAATGCCAAGCCGCCACGGTGATGAAAGTCGGGTTGGGCTGCGGGGTGTGTCAGCGCCCAGTAGCGGAGCTGCCCAAGATGGTCTTCCACCACGGCGCTCAGGCCCAGTTGCAAAGTTTCGCCCGCTTGCGGAAAGGGTAAAGCACTGTGCGCCAGCCACACCTGTAGCACCAGCGCATGCGGTTCTAGCGATATTTCTATCAAGGGTTCAACCGGCGACTGCGACGCTTCAGCGGCATTGTCACGCACGCGCTCACTGCCAAAACGGTAGGCCGCCCACTGGCCCGAGGGCGAAAAGTTGAATTCGCGGTAGGCGGCTTCGCCCGCAACGGCCACAAAAGCTTCAAAACAGGTGTGTTGCCACAAGCCATCGGCTGCAGCGGGCAAGGTGGGGGTCGGTACTTTCAAGGCGGCCACATCCCCAGTCAACTGGTAGCGCAGCAGCAGCCCGGCGCTGGCTTCATCATGGCCTGTGACGGCACCAGCCAGCGCCAGGCTCACGGTCAATTGCAGCTCTTGGGCGCAGGGCGTGGCCGGGTGGCACACGAGGTGCACGGCTTGGGCGGGCAGGGTGGAAGAGGGGGTGGTAATAGATGTCACAGGGCTGTATTTTGGCAGGCCCTTTTTACCGCTTCTGCATCACGTTCGGTGGTGATTGTAGTTTTTTAGCATCACCTCGCAAATTGATCAACCGATGCGAAGCAGTGCACTTGGCGGTTTGAGTTGACAGAGCATTTGACCTTTTGGACTGGCAAAAGAAGTGTTCAAGAAATCACCTTAAAAATCATCAAACGCTTATATTTATGCTTTTCATATGAATAAAACGGAGACACCCATGACTTTCAACCCCAACGCTCGCCGATGGACGGGCGCTTTGATCATGGCGGGCTTGTCTGCCATGCTGTCGTGGCCCGCACACGCGGTGGAAGTGATGTTCAAACCCGTTGCGCCCAACGTGTACGCCTACGTGGGCGATATCGAAGGCCGCACCTACGAGAACGAGGCCATCAACGCCAACCTGGGTTTGGTGGTCACGCCTGCGGGCGCGTTGCTGATCGACAGCGGCGCGAGCTGGCAGGGCGCCCGGCAAATTGCGGAGGCTGTGAAAAAGGTGACGCCGCAGCCGATCAAATGGGTCATCAACACCGGCGGGCAAGACCACCGCTGGCTGGGCAACGGCTACTTCAAGGCGCAGGGCGCCGAGATCATGGCCCACAGCAACGCCGAGGCTGACATGAAAGCCCGTGGCCCCGAGCACCTGAGGGCCAACGCGCCGGTGCTGAAAGAAAAAATGGACGGAACCGTGCCGGTGTTGCCCACCCGTTGGCTCAAAGACGCCGACACGCCGCTGGACTTGGGTGGTGTGGCCGTGCAGGTGGTGCACAGGGGCGGCGGTCACACACCGGGCGACAGCATGGTGTGGCTGCCGCAGAGCGGTGTGGTGTTCACCGGCGACGTGGTGTATGTGGACCGCATCTTGGGCCTGCACCCGGTGAGCAAAACCAAGACCTGGGTGGCGTCGTTTGAAGCGCTGGAGGCACTGAACCCCAAAGTGGTGGTGCCCGGCCACGGCCAAGTGACCACGCTGGCCCAGGCCCAACGAGACACCGGTCAACTGCTGAAAGCCCTGCGCGCCCACATGGGCCAAGCGGTGGAGGCGGGCACCGACATCGGTGCGGCGGTCAAGAGTTTTGACGCGGCACCTTTTAAGCACCTCAAACATGTGGATGTTTGGCTGCCCCAGCTGGCCAACCGCACTTACTTGGAAATGGAACAGGAGTGAGAGAAAAGCGGCACTACCGTGTGCCGCGTCACCCCGCTGTTTTCGGCTTCCAGGCATTCACCAGCGCCACCAGCGACAGCATCACCGGCACCTCCACCAGCACGCCCACCACCGTTGCCAGCGCGGCGCCCGAGTTCAGGCCGAACAAGGAAATGGCCACCGCCACCGCCAGCTCAAAGAAGTTGGACGTGCCAATGAGGCAAGCAGGCCCAGCAATGTTGTGCGGCAGCTTCAGCAGTTTAGAGCCCCACCAGGCGATGAAGAAAATGCCGTAGGTCTGCAAAATCAACGGAATGGCGATCATGCCGATGATGAGCGGCTGCCCCACGATGGTGCGTGCCTGAAAACCAAACAGCAGCACCACGGTGGCAATCAGGCCCACCACGCTCCACGGCTTGAGCCGGGCCACAAACTCGCTCAGCGCTTGCGGCGAGCGCCGCACCAGCAAGCGCCGGGTGGCCATGCCCGCCAGCAGCGGCAACACCACATACAACCCGGTGGAGAGCAGCAGCGTTTCCCAGGGCACGGTCACATCGGTCACGCCCAACAAAAAAGCCGCGAGCGGCGCAAAGGCGAAAACCATGATGACGTCGTTCACCGACACCTGCACCAAGGTGTAGTTGGCATCGCCTTTGACCAACTGGCTCCAGACAAACACCATGGCGGTGCAGGGCGCCACACCCAGCAAAATCATGCCCGCGATGTATTCGCTGGCCGACTGCGGATCGACCCAGGGCGCGAACACATACTGAAAAAAAAGCACGCCGAGCGCGGCCATGGTGAAGGGTTTGATGAGCCAGTTCACCACCAAGGTGAGCAACAGCCCTTGCGGTTTTTTGCCCACGTCTTTGATGGCGTTCCAGTCGATCTGGATCATCATGGGGTAAATCATGACCCAGATGAACACAGCCACGACCAGATTCACCTGCGCGATTTCCATGGCCGCCACGGCCTGAAACAGCCCCGGAATCACCAGCCCCAGACCCACACCCACCAAAATGCCCAGCCCGACCCAGACGCTCAGGTAACGCTCAAACAAACCCATAACAACACCCTCATCATGAAAAACGCCCAACCGCAGAGGCGGCTGGGTTGTGTGAATTAAACGCCCCCGTCAGGCCTTTTGTTGCCCAATCTCAACCAATTCTTTGTGCAAGGCCAGGCGGTCGAGCTTTTCAAACGGCAGGTTCACCATCAGGGCAATGCGGCGGCTGAGCACGATGAAAGTGTCGGCAAAGGCTTTTTCAACAGCCTGTTCGTCGCCCACCACGGACGCCGGGTCAGGCACGCCCCAATGCGCTGACAAGGGTTGACCGGGCCAGAATGGGCACACTTCGCCCGCAGCCTTGTCGCACACGGTGAGCACGAAGTTCATGTGCGGTGCATCGGCCAGCGCAAATTCGTTCCAGTTTTTGCTGCGCAGGCTCTCGGTTTTGTAGTGGTTGCGTTGCAACAACTCAATGGCCAGGGGGTTGACCTGCCCCGCCGGATGGCTGCCCGCGCTGTAGGCCCGGAACCGACCACCGCCGAGGTGGTTGAGGATGCATTCGGCCATGATGCTGCGCGCAGAGTTGCCGGTACATAAAAAAAGCACGTTGTAAACGGACATGATGAACCTTTCGGCCACACGGGGGCCAGTTGTTGACGAACACGGAGAACAGGGCGCGTGCCGCAGGGGGGCGGATCAGCAGGTTTTGCAGTCGAGCGGGGCGGGCGTGTCCAAGCAGGGCAGGCCTTGGCAGCAATGCGCCGTTAAAAAACCCAGCAAATCGTTCATGAGCGGTATGGCCGCGCGGTAAATCAGGTGG
>JAUXXN010000064.1 GCA_030684755.1 Hydrogenophaga sp. | reverse complement strand
GGTTTCAAGCTGCAGACGGTGGTAAGTTGGTTGCGCTCCAAGACAAAAACACCGATTTTGACGGGTCTTCCTTTTGGGCATGTGCCCACCAAAGTGTTGCTGCCCGTGGGGCAACAAGTGGAACTGATGGTGCAGGGCCGCGATGCTTTGCTGTATTGGGGATGAGCGCTTGCAGGTGCTTGCGCCTCATGCCGTGTATTTGGAGTTTAGCGGCGTAAGCGGCAGGAGTCGATCAGGCTGTTGGGAATAATGCCTCTGAAGATCGGTGAGAGTTTCTGAACCGTTTCTACGGCTTCGGCCTCACCATGCAGTTGGCTGAGCACGGACATCATTTCTGACCTCGCATACCAGAGCGCGTGGGCATCAGCTAAGTAGTTCAAGCGACGCGTCAAATGCGGATTGATCAAGGCGCCTTCTTCACCCAATGCGGCCAGCATAGCCCTTCGTACGGGCTCCAGCGCTTCAGGTGAATTTTTTCGGGCTTCGAACCCCAGCATGGCTGAAATGGTGTTTCGAATACCGGGTTTAAATATACGCATCCAATTATCCTCAACGACTTTATGCTTATTCAATTATGGTACGCCCTCAAGTAAGGGCATGCAACCGTGAAACATGCATATATCGAAAAATAACGGAAAACTCACATGTTTTTCAGGTTTTCTGGTGCTGCTCAGGTATGAGGCAGCTTATCGTTCAACTACTTGAGGTTGCCCGATAGAAACTGTGCAAGGCGCTCACTTTTCGGGCGAGCCAACACATCGGCTGGTACACCTTGCTCTTCGATCTTGCCCTGATGCAAAAAAATGAGGTGTGAGGACACCTCACGCGCAAAACCCATTTCGTGGGTCACCACCAGCATGGTGCGGCCTTCCTCGGCCAGCAACTTCATCACACGCAAGACCTCTCCAACCAGCTCCGGGTCAAGTGCGCTGGTGGGTTCGTCGAACAGCATGACCGCCGGTTCTACCGCCAATGCACGCGCAATGGCCACACGCTGTTGCTGTCCGCCGCTCATGTGGGCTGGGTAACGGTCTTCCACGCCGCGCAGGCCGACCGTCTCAAGGTAGCGCCGCGCGGTTTCCACCGCCTTGTCGCGGGAAATACCCAACACATGGACAGGCGCTTCGATGATGTTTTCGAGCACGGTCATGTGTGCCCACAAGTTGAAATGCTGGAAAACCATAGCCAGCTTGGTGCGCAACCGTTGCAACTGCGCTGTGTTGACCGCTTGCAACTCACCGTGTCGATCAGCCTTGAGCTGAAGTTCTTCACCAGACAGGACGATACGCCCAGTGTTGGGTTTTTCCAGCAGATTGATGCAACGCAACAAGGTACTTTTGCCCGAACCTGAGCTGCCAATGAGGCTGATCACATCGCCTGCACGGGCTTGTAGAGACACGCCTTTGAGCACTTCATTGGGGCCAAACCGCTTGTGTATATTCTCGACCGCCAGCAGTGGGCTGGAGGTGGTTGTTGTCGCAGCATGGTCAGCGTTCATAAAGTGCGGTTCAATGGTGAATAGGGTTCGGTTGCAGAAGGTTTCAGAGGTTTAGGCACCCAGCAGGTCCCCGGACCGGAACGGTGTGCTGCCAGCGATCTTCCCCACCTCGCCCCCCGCAACGATGTAGCGCTCTCTGACTGTGGCGTAGAGCACCCCTGCGACTTCTGCGCAAACGGCATAAATGCGAGACTGGTCAGCAGCGGTAGGGTCAATCACCTCGGCGACCACATCGCCAATAGCCAGTTTTTGCCCCAGTTGCACCAAGAAAACCAAAACACCCGGAACGGGGGAGCGCAAGGTTTGTGATCCAGCCAAAGGTGTTGGTACACAGGGCAGGGCAGGGAGTTCTTGGGGTGATGCTGCCTGAACCACACCCAGGTGTTCGAGGTAAGCCAACAAGGCCGAAGCGTCCTTCGTGGCGTGTTGGTGGCTTACATCAGACTCTCCGCGCAGTTCAACTGTGGTGCTGGCACAGCCTTGTGGCAGTGGTGCGCTGATTCCGGCGGCGTGAAGCCGATTGGCCAGTTGCCACCACAAGCCAGAGAGCCTTTCATCAAAAGGACCACCGCCCGACTCTTTGGCCAGCAACACCGCCTGGCAACCCAGCAGGCGTGCCAGAGGCTCCAAGGGCTGCCAGCAGGATTCTTCGCTGTAAAGATGCAGACAGGCTTCCCAGTCGCAGTGCAGATCAATGACCACGTCGGCATCGTGTGACAGCAACAACAACCGACGGCGCAAACTCTCCAGTTCGGTCATGGGTTGCCAAGCGTTCAGCCAGGCGCCCACGCACGCGCGAACCGTGGTGACATTGGCTTGGGCGTCGGTACCTAAGCGCAGTTTTACGTCTTCCCATACGGCCTGCGCCAGATCGGGGTAATGGCGGTTGAAGTTTTGTGCCGTGTCCAGATCAAACCGCCCCATGGCTTTGTGTTCCAAGCGTTGAGCCAAACCGATCGGATTGGCGGCCGGTACCAATACCACCTGACCCATCAGGCGACCATCGCGCTCAGCAGCTTCTAAATGCGCTCTCAGGTGGTGCGCTACCAGCATGCCGGGCAACTCTTCGGCATGCAGGCTGGCCTGAAGGTACACCTTGGGTCTTGCGTTGACGTGTCCAAACTGAAAACTCACGAGTGTCTTCTGACTGCCCAGACTCTGACTCAACAATGGGTGTTCGGTGCGCTGCATGGAATGTGGTTAATCTGGAGAAGGTCAACAGCGTCAGTGTCGGCGCGGTGCCAAGTGGGCCAGGAAACGCCGTTCAGCCAATTTGAACAGGCCTACCAGACTGAAAGTGATGCAAAGGTAAATGGCTGCA
>JAUXXN010000063.1 GCA_030684755.1 Hydrogenophaga sp. | reverse complement strand
AATCACCATCGAACGCTTCAGCCTGCAAGGCCCACGCGGCGCCGAGGCCGGCGGCACCCTGGAAGCCAGCGGCACCGCCGAATGGCGTGCGATAGAAGGCAGCGCCAAGCGCCAAGCGTTCATTGAACTCCAGGCCACCGCGTCCAAACTGCGGGTATCCAACCGGGCCGACCGCCGCCTCACCCTGTCAGGCCAACTCAAAGCCCAGCTGGCAGGCCCCCGCCTCACCCTGCGCGGCCAACTCACCACCGACGCCGCCCTCTTCGTATTGCCCGACGAACTCGCTCCCACCCTGAGCAGCGACGTGGTCAAACGCGGCACCTTCAGCCCCCCCGAAGACCCCGACGCCGTGCGGGTGCAACCCGACGTGCAAGTGGACCTGGACTTGGGCGAGCAATTTGAAGTGCGCGGGCGCGGCCTTCAAACCCGCCTAAGCGGCCAGCTAAGTGTGCGCAGCACACCAGCCGTGCCAGCGCCCCGGGTGCTGGGCGAAGTGCGCGCCGTCAGCGGCACCTACCGTGCCTACGGCCAGCAACTCAGCATCGAAACCGGTGTGCTGCGCTTCACCGGCCCTTACGACGACCCCACGCTTGACATCCTGGCCGTGCGCCCCCAGCAAGGCACCGGCGGTCAGCGCGTCGGCGTTCAAATCACCGGCAGTGCCCAAAGCCCGCGCGTGCGCCTGTTCTCAGACCCCGAACTGCCCGACAGCGAAAAACTCGCTTGGCTGGTGCTGGGCCGCCCCGCCACCGGCGCGGGCGCCGAAGCCGCTGTGTTGCAGCAAGCCGCCATGGCATTACTGGCACGCAACAGCAGCGGCAATGAACGCGGACTTGCCAGCACATTCGGCCTGGACGAACTCGAATTTAGAGGCCAAGCCACCAACGCCGACGGCACCACCGCAGCGGCCGCGCTCACGCTGGGCAAACGCATCTCCAACGACCTGTACCTGGCCTACGAGCGCAGCCTGGCGGGCACCATGGGCACGGTGTCCATCTTCTACGACGTGTCGCGCTACCTCACGCTGCGTGCCCGCGCAGGCGAAGAAAACGCCGTCGATCTGATCTTCACCATGCGCTACGACTGAGCGCATGCTCAGCCAACACAGACAACCAACCGCCCCAACGGGGCCCTTTACAATGCAGCCACTGCATGTTGTGCACAGTCCAAGTAAAACCGTGTGCCGCCATAGTTCAATGGATAGAACGAGTGCCTCCTAAGCGCTAGATACAGGTTCGATTCCTGTTGGTGGTACCAAATAGATGATTTAAGACGTTGTTTTTAAACGATTTTTTATTTTTCTTCAGAAAATACCGCCACTGGAAAACGTGTCCCCCTGTTGGCTCCATGCCACGGTCCTAGGATATGGTTCAACGATGAAGCATCCCCGGCGAACCCTTGCGCCGCAGCGATCGGGTTTGTCGGTGGGGTCGTTTGTGACGATGGCAAATCATCTGCTGGTTACCAGCTTTAGTCGTAACTACTTATGCTAAGGAGAATGTGGTGAAGAAAATTTCCATGACAGTCCTTGTCTTGGCCTGCCTTGGCTTGACGGGCTGCGCTTCTCAGTTTGCGGATGTCCCTGCACCGACTCGTTTTAATAATGTCGAGCAGCAGAGCATCAAGGCTGCGGCTCATTGGCAGACCATTGCCAGCCATTTTGCAGATCAGTTGTCGCGAGATATCTCGGCAAAGCTAAGTGGTCGAATGATTTACATCCCGCAACCCGGTGGAGAGCAAGCGTTTGTCGAGGGATTCCGGGATTTATTGATCACTGCACTGGTGAATCGTGGGGTGCCGGTATCTTTAAATGAGCGTGGCGCGGTGCTCGCTGATGTTCGCTATGCAGCTTATCGCTTCAATCCGGATCGTGCTGCCAACACCCGTTACTCCGGCGAAACTACCGCACTGATGGCAGGCCTGTGGGCAATTGGTGGTGTTATGGCTGCCAATATTTCGTCAGTTCCCGCAGTAGACGGTGGGGTCAAGTTGTTGGCGGCAGCCGCATCTCTAGAAGGATTCGATTGGCTGAAGAATGAGCATTTTGGTATGGGACGTTTTGACTCAGGCAATGTCCCTCAATCCGAAATTGTTCTGACGGTTTCTTTGCTTGACGAGGGGAGAATCGTCGGTCGTCAGAGCAATATTTACTACACTGCCAACAAGGATGAAGCCTTGTATTGGAATCGACGTGCAGCGCATCGTGCTGGGGTGATAAAGATTCATGGTGATTGTGGTGCGGGAGGCCTCAAATGCGAGCGCTAAAGTATTTAGGTCTGGCTGCTGTTGCGGTCACTTTAGCCGCTTGTGAGACGGTGCCCAAGGCACCAGTTTCACAAGAGCCAACTTACGAGCAAGCCCAGAATCATCCGTTGCGCCTAGCCAATTATCAAGCGGCAGAGGCATTGATCAAGAGTATTGCGACAACACCGGTTTCGGTAAGCACGAATAACCAGCGATTGGTTGAGCCAACTGCGGGCGATTCACCTATTATCGTAGCTACCCTGGCAAACATTGATGCTCTGGAGCAGTCCTCTACCCTTGGGCGTATCGTTTCCGATCAGGTTGCTAACAGGTTGACTCAGTTGGGGAAGCAAGTTGTTGAGTTGAAAGTGCGCAATGGTATTTACATGAAGCGCAACGAGGGTGAGTTCATGCTGACACGGGAAATCAAGGAAGTTGCTGCAGCGCACCGTGCACAAGCTGTGATTGTCGGTACTTATGCAGAAAGTGTCGGCTTTGTCCATATTTCACTGAAGCTGGTTAATCCGGAAAACAGTCTTGTTCTTTCGGCACACGACTACGCCTTGCCACTTGATCGTCAGATCAGGAGTATGCTGATACTTCGCTGATCTATTGCTCCAGCACAGGTTATCCTGTAGCGGATGCATACCGGAAAGTTTCAAACTTCACAGAGCCGGAGCAGTAAGTCAGACTACAGCAGTTTTGCACTACATCTAAGCCCGCTGTATAGCTCGGTTCAGATCGAGAGCAGCACACAGATGAAGTGGAAAACTTCGCAAAGATGACTTACGGAGCAGCTCGCGCACGCTGCACATCATTTACCGCACCTCGCACCAAATCCGCCAGCAGGCCGATCGTTTGCTGGGTGAGCAGTCGGTGAATGTAGATGGCCATGCGGAAAACCGCAGCGACACGGTGTCGGTGTTCAATGGCCCGCCGCCGATGGTTCGCGCCTTCAAGACCGAGGAGGATGAATGCAAGGCTATCGGCAGCTGGGTGATTGATCGGTGCCAAACGGGCGTGTTGCCGCAGGAGTTTGGGGTGTTTAGGCCCAGATGGCGCGGGCGCAAGCGGCGGTGACGGCGGCGGGCTTGCCATTCAAGGTGTTGGACGAACACGCTGAAACTGCCAATGGTCACGTCTCCATTTTGACCATGCACTTGGCCAAGGGGCTTGAGTTCAGGGCGGTGGTGGTGATGGCTTGCGATGACGAGGTGATTCCCCTGCAAGAGCGCATGGAAACCGTGGGTGACGATGCCGACCTGCAAGAGGTGTACGACACGGAGCGGCATTTGCTCTACGTGGCCTGCACGCGGGCGCGAGACCATCTGTTGATCACGGGTGTGTCGCCCGTGTCGGAGTTTCTGGATGATTTGTTGGCTGGGTGAGTGAACGAACGGTGAGCAGCTCAGGCGGGCACCAGCGCGGGCCGAATGCGCAGCGGTGCAGCTTTCAGTCGCTAGCGGGCTTGCCATTCGTCATGGGCAGCCTGTTGCACCAGCCACAGGCGGGCCGCGCCGCCACGGTCAACACCCAGCCAGGCTTCAAGGCGCAAGGCCAGCGCGGGGGATATGGCCGCATGTCCGTTCAGCACGCGGGACAGGGCCACACGGGAAACCCCCAACTGTTCAGCGGCTTGCGTCACAGTCAAGCCCAGCGCTGGCAACACGTCATCACGCAGGGTCAGGCCGGGGTGTGGTGGGTTCTTCATCATGGCGGGCGCTCCGGTGGTCATTCAGTGGTGATCGAGGTAGTCGAGTAGCACCGCGTCGGTGCCCCCCTATGTCAGACTACTTGTCGCCTCCCGAAA
>JAUXXN010000062.1 GCA_030684755.1 Hydrogenophaga sp. | reverse complement strand
CTGGTGAAGGTGCTCATGACCTGCAAGCACGATGTCAAGCGCATCACCATCGATCCCAGTCTGCTCGACGACGACAAAGACATGTTGGAAGACTTGGTCGCTGCTGCTTTCAATGCGGCCGTGCGCAAGGCCGAGGAAACGTCCAACGAAAAAATGGGCAAGCTCACAGCAGGCATGCCTGGCCTTCCCGGCGGCATGAAATTTCCTTTTTAATCAGCACAACCTCTAGGATTCACGCCGACAGGATGCATTGGGTTGGCTCGGCTGCATGTGCCCGAAGTTCACTGCTGTGTTCTGACCCCTTCGGTCATGCCCTGGTTCGCATGGACTGCGGCCGATGATTGCCCCACAACACACCTTCGGTGTGCTCAAGAGACCCCCCATGCCTGAAATCCACTCCCTTGAACTGCTGGTGCAAGCCCTGCGCCGTCTGCCGGGGGTCGGTGTGAAATCGGCCCAGCGCATGGCGTTTCATCTGTTGCAGCACGACCGTGAAGGCGCTGTGCGGCTCGCACAGGCCTTGCAACATGCGGCCTCGAATGTGAAGCACTGCGCCCTGTGCCATACCTTTACTGAAGACGATGTGTGCCCCACTTGCCGCGATCCGAGGCGTGACCGCAGCCTTTTGTGTGTGGTGGAGAGTCCGGCCGATCAGGCTGCGATGGAGCGCACAGGCGCTTACAAAGGGCTGTACTTTGTGCTCATGGGCAAACTCAGCCCTTTGGATGGCGTGGGCCCGCGCGACATCGGTTTGCAGAAACTCTTTGACCGTATCGACGCGGTGGCTCCCTTGCCCGAACACGGGGCGGAGGAAGACAGTTTCGCCAGCGAAGAAGCCATGCAAGCTGCTTCGTTGGAGCCAGCCTGCGAAATTCGCGAGGTGATTCTGGCGACCAATTTCACCGCCGAGGGTGAAACCACAGCGCATGTCATTGCGCAGGCGCTCAAAGGGCGCCCGGTGCAGGTCACCCGGCTGGCCCGGGGCGTGCCGGTGGGCAGTGAGCTGGAGTATGTTGATTTGGGCACCATTGCCCATGCCTTGGTGGACCGGCGCTGAGCCGCCACCCTTCTTTTTTGAAAGCTATCGATGAAACTGGCTGGATTGACTGTGGCTTATTGGGCTGTTTTGGTGGCTGCACTGTTGCCCATTGTGTGTGCCGGACTGGCCAAGTGGGGTATGTTTTCCAAGCCGCGCCGTGCGGGTGGTTTTGACAACAACAACCCGCGTGCCTGGCTTGCCAACCAACAGAACTGGCGAGCACGGGCCAATGCGGCGCAGGCCAACAGCTTTGAAGCGCTGCCATTTTTTATCGGTGCGGTGATCATTGCCCACCAGCTTGGCGCCTACCAGACACGACTGGATGTGCTGGCCTTTCTGTTTGTGGTGCTGCGCCTGCTCTACATCATGATGTACGTTGCCGATATGGCCACCGCTCGCACCTTGGCCTGGGTGCTGGACTTGGCTGTCAATATCGCGATTCTGTT
>JAUXXN010000058.1 GCA_030684755.1 Hydrogenophaga sp. | reverse complement strand
TGATCGATTCGTAAATGCCGTCCAGGTCGTCGGGCACTGTGGTCAGGTAGCAGCTGGAGAGCTGCGAGCGCAGCGTGCCGCTGTTGAACAGCGTGGGCGTGGACGACATGAAGTCGAACGAGGACAGCACCTCGTAGAACTCGATGGCACGCGCTTCGCGGTCGATTTCGTTCAGCGCCAAGCCCATGGCCACGCGCATGAAGAAGGCTTGCGGCAGCTCAATGCGTTGTTTGCGAACGTGCAGAAAGTAGCGGTCATACAGGGTTTGCAGGCCCAGGTAATCGAATTGCAGGTCGCGTTCGGGCTTGAGGGCGGCGCCCAGGCGGGCCAAATCGAACTGCTGCATGCGTTCGTCCAGGCGCTCGTTTTGCACCCCTTTTTTGATGAACTGCGGGAAGTAGTCGGCGTAGCGGGCGGCCATGTCGCCAGACGGCACCTCTTCGCCCAGAACTTCTTTGACGATGGTGTGCAGCAGCAGGCGTGCGGTGGCGTAGGTGTAGTCGGGGTCTTTTTCAATCAGAGTGCGGGCGGCCAAAATGGACGCCTTGTAAACCTCTTCAATGGGCACGCCGTCGTACAGGTTGCGCTGGGTTTCGGCCACGATCGGGTCGGCCTTGACGCCTGCTCCCAGGTCTTTACAGGCGTCTTCAATCAGATGTTGCAGGCGCTGCAAGTCCAGCGGCACGCGGTGGCCGTTGTCGGTGACGTGCAGCACGGGCTGGGTGGGCTGTGTGGCGGCGGCTTGGCGCTCGCGCGCTTGGGCACGCGCTTGGGTGCGGCGTTCGCGGTACAGCACATAGGCGCGGGCCACTTCGTGGTGGCCACCGCGCATGAGGCCGAGTTCTACGTGGTCTTGCACGTCTTCAATGTGGAAGGTGCCGCCGCCGGGGCGCGAGCGCATGAGGGCGCGCACCACGTTTTGCGTCAGGTTGTCCACGGTTTCGCGCACGCTGGCCGAGGCAGCACCATGGGTGCCGTGGATCGCCAAAAAGGCTTTCATCAAGGCCACGGCGATTTTGCTGGGCTCAAACGGCACCACCGCGCCGTTGCGGAGGATGATTTGATACTGCGCGTTGGTGGCGTTGGTGGGGTTCAGGGGCGAGACGGTGGGGGCGTTTGAGCTGGACTTTGAAGGCTGAACGGCAATGGACGAAGCAGTCTGCATGGTTTTACTTTCAATGGTTGTGTGGAGCCAGCTCAGCATGGAGCGGTTGCGGGCAGCAGGGTGTCTGTG
>JAUXXN010000049.1 GCA_030684755.1 Hydrogenophaga sp. | reverse complement strand
CCCCATCCACCCCCTTTCATTGCGGACCGACATGACCCAAGACGAACTCAAAACCCTGGTCGGCCAGGCAGCGCTGCAGTATGTGACCCCCGGCGAAATTGTTGGGGTAGGCACCGGCTCCACGGTCAACAAGTTTATTGAAGCGCTGGCTTCCATGAAAGACCAAATCCCAGGGGCGGTTTCCAGTTCTGTGGCTTCAACCGCCCGCCTTCAGGCCCTGGGCATCCCAGTGTTTGAGGCCAATGCCGTGGGGGAGCTGTCAGTCTACATTGATGGCGCCGACGAAATTGATGCCCAAGGCTTCATGGTCAAGGGCGGTGGTGCAGCACTCACCCGCGAAAAAATTGTGGCTGCCCAATCGCGTCGCTTCGTGTGTATTGCCGACGAGACAAAAATGGTCCAAGCGTTGGGTGCGTTTCCTGTGCCAGTAGAAGTGATCCCGATGGCATGCGCTCGGCTGGTACGGCAGTTTGGGGCATTGGGTGGCAAAGCGCAGGTGCGAATCAAGGACGGCGTTCCATTGGTGACCGACAACGGTCAGCACATCTTGGATGTGACGGGTCTGCACATCACCGATCCTCTGGGTTTTGAGAACATGGTCAACCAGTGGCCCGGTGTGGTAACCGTTGGCATTTTTGCCCACCAACGTGCCCATGTGTGCCTGCTTGGCACCGCAAACGGTGTCAAAAAGCTGAAATTCTGAGCCTAGGTTACGGAGCAGGATCTTCTAAAAGCCAACTTGTCGAGTTCGCCAAGCCGTTTCTGGTCCTGCAAAGGTCAACTAGAACCGGATTCCTGCTGGGTTTTCGGTAGGCGGCGTGACAGGAACAACCGTTTCTGTCGGGCTTGTGCGGGGAGCACTGCCGGTCGATGCATTCGCTGGCGCTGCCGTCTCTACCATCACCAATGGACTTGCGGCTGGGCGCTGGTAGCTGGCTGGCAAGATCGATTGTTTCGGGTAGCCCGCCGCGTCAATGAACTGAGTCCATTCGGCATCTGAATAGCCCTTGATCTGCTGGGTTCCAATGGTGAGAAACGGCAGCGATGAGGCACCGCTGAGGCGCTGTAGCGCGTCAGCGTCTTGCTGGGTGGTGATGGTTTTTTCAACGTACGGAATGCCACGGCTGTTGAGAACATTGCGCCCATTGTTGCAGGGTACGCAGCCGGTGCTGGTGTACAGCGTCACAGGGTATCGGCTGGCTACTTGGCGCAGTACAAAGGGCAGTTGTGCGTTCGTGCTGGCGGGGTTGCTTGTTGTGCTGTTGTCAATAGCCCGGGCGTTCGCCTGGGCCGGCGGTGGCTGGTCTGAGTAGGTGACGCGACCGTCTGGGCCAACGATGCGGTAGATACCTTGAGCCAGTACAGTTGCTGCTGAAAGGCCCAAGAAAAGACCCAGCACAGCAAAACGCACCGCCACGGATAGCGGCTTGGGTGGTTG
>JAUXXN010000047.1 GCA_030684755.1 Hydrogenophaga sp. | reverse complement strand
CGGCGTGCAGGCCAATCAGATCGCTGT
Source organism: Hydrogenophaga sp. (assembly GCA_030684755.1). Taxonomy (GTDB): domain Bacteria; phylum Pseudomonadota; class Gammaproteobacteria; order Burkholderiales; family Burkholderiaceae_C; genus Hydrogenophaga. The sequence continues at coordinate 21,034 of JAUXXN010000047.1, read as the reverse complement.
TGCGCAGGTCCACCATGGCGCTGCTGCGCGAATGCACCACCAGGCGGTCGCCGGTTTGCAAACGGGTGTCGGGCGCGGGCGCGCTCCATTCTTCTTCGCCGCGAAACAGCTTGAGCACCTGCACGCTGCCGCTGGCCAAGCGGGCGTCTTGCAGGCTGCGCCCGGCCAGCCGCGAACCGGCGGGCACAAACAGCTCGGTCATGAACAGGCGGTCGGTTTGGGCGGTGAACTGCTGCGTCAGCGTTTCGCGCGCGGGCAGCCAGCGCCGCGCAAACAGCAACATGAAGGCGCAGCCCAGCAGCGCAATCACCAGCGCGGGCGCGGTGATCTCGAACATGCTGAACGGTGCCAGCCCCATGCTGCGCGCCACCCCGTCCACCAGGATGTTGGTGGACGTGCCCACCAGCGTGACCGTGCCGCCCAAAATGGTGGCGTAAGACAGCGGAATCAGCAGCCGAGACGGGCTGAGCGACAGCCGCGTGGCCAGGCTGATGACCACCGGGATCATCACCATCACCACCGGCGTGTTGTTGATGAAAGGCGACACCAGCAAGCCCACCAGCAGCAGGCCCACCAGCAAGCGAAATTCACTGCCGTTGGCCGCCTGCGCGATGCGCTCGCCCAGCCAGTCCACACAGCCGGTGCGGCTGAGCGCGCCACTGATGATGAACAGGCAGGCGATGGTGAAGGGCGCGCTGTTGCTGAATACGCCCAGCATCTTGGCCGGGGTGAGCAGCCCCAGCACCAGCAACAGCGCCACAACGGCCAGCACCGCCATGTCGGGCTTGACCCACTCGCGCACGAAGCTGATGAACAAAAAAACGAGGAGCATGCCCACGGCCAGGGCGTGGGTGGATTCGGGAAGTGACATGGGCGCGGATCATGGCGCGCGCGGCCTGGGAATCAAAATACTTTTAGGTCATTTGTTTATATGGACGGGTGGTCTGTGGGGGGAAAGGTGTTTTGCGCACGGCGGCGGGTCAAGGTGCATGGGGCAACCGAAGGATGGCCCGACGTTAAAACGCAGCTTCATGGCTGTCCATGTTCGCTGTGCAACAGACCATGCTCGCAGCCAGACCTACCATGGCCCATAAGTCTTCTGGAGTTGGATCTTCCAAAACTCCGAAGCCCTCAAGCCAAAGGTCTACACCATGAAAATTCAATCCGTCCGCAAAACAGTCCCCGCCATCTTGACCCTGCTGGCTGTGTGCTTGGCACCCGCTGCGCAGGCCTTCACCAACGCCGGCAACATGGACGTGAGCGCCACCATTGAGACCGCCTGCTCGGTGTCCGCCAGCCCGATGGCATTCGGTGTGGTGCTGCCCGGCGTCAACAAAGACACCGAAGCCGTTGTCACTGCGGTCTGCACATCCGGCACCACCTACACGCTCGACCTGGGCGACGGCCTGAACCACATCGTTACCGGCGGCACGGGCGGCGAATACCGCAGGCAGATGGCGTCTGCGGCCAACCGGCTTCCCTACGCGGTGTACACCGACGCCACGCGCGCCACGCCCATCGGTGCCACCGCATCCTCGGCGGCCACCAACAACTTGCTGACCTCGACCGTCGGCAGCGGCTTGGACCAACCCGTGACCATCTACGGACGGGTGATCGGGGCCGAGTCTGTGACCAACGCGCCGGGTGCTTACAACGACACCGTGGTGGTCACCATTGCCTTCTAAGTTTGCGTGGTTGTTGTGGCTGGCGGGCTCGGTGCTGAGTGGCCTCAGCGCACCCGCGCTGGGCGCGACCAGCATTTCGCCGGTCATCATCGACGTGCCGTCCGATGGCCGCGCCACCGTGACCGTGCGCAACGACGGTGCTCGTGCGGTGCTGTACCAAGTCACGGTCGTGGACTGGCATGTGGTGAACGGCGCCGACCAGCACGGGCCAACGCAGGACTTCATCGCCAGTCCGCCTCTGTTCCTGTTGGCGCCGGCGGCTTCGCAGGTGGTGCGCGTGGGGTTTCGCAGCCCGACGCGCCAGCCGCTGGAGCAGGCTTACCGCCTGGTGCTGGCCGAGGTGCCGCAACCCGGTGCCGTGACGGCAGCGGGCGGCGAGGTCAACTTTGCCCTGCAATACCTTTTGCCGGTGTTTGTGGCGCCGTCAAGCCGAGCGGCCAAACCCCCGTTGGTGTGGTCTCTGCACACCGAGGGCGACGCCGTGGCCGTGCGCGCCTACAACCCGGGGACCAGCCGCACGGCGCTCAACATGGTCGGCCTGAGCACCCAGCCCAGTGCCGACGCCGCCCCCGAGTGGGTCAACCACCAGCGCGTGACCGTGCTGGCGCAGTCGTGGCGCGAGTGGCGCTTCTCCGTACCCAGCGACCGAAGGAGGCTTCCATGGAGCGTTGTTTTCCTCAATGACGGCACCGACGCCGCCGTGGTCGTGCCCAGCACCCAAATTCGGCTTGCCACCGCGCACTAGCCCGTTCTTCGCTGGCTGGCTGCGGGCCTTGCTGCTGTGCTGCCTGAGCCCGGTCGCGCTGGCCGGTGGCGCAGCGGGCTTTTACGGCGTGGTGCTCAACGGCATGGCTCAACCGGGCTTTGTGTTGGTGGCCTTCGACGACGCCGCACAACCGTACATGGCCGCGAAAGATTTCGAGGCACTCGGATTTGCCACCCCAGTTGCACCGGTTCTGCGTGACGGGCAGGCGCTGGTGCCCCTGTTCGGGCAAGACGGCATGGCGGCCCAGGTTGATGCCAGCAGGCTCACGCTGGCGCTGGACGTCGAGCCCCATTGGTACCCGGGCACACGCATGAATTTGAACGCGCCGAACGCCGCAAAACCCCTGCCAGCCACCCCCGGCGTCTTGCTGAACTACAGCCTGCAAGCCGGTCGCGCAGGTGCGGCACCGGTGGCGGCGGGCAGCAGCCAGAGCTTGGCGGTGTTCGGGCCAGCGGGCCTATTTCAACTGAGCACGGCCTTGACTTCGGAGGGCCGCACCTTCAGCCGCCTGGGCACCACCTTCCTGCGCGACGACGAGACGCGGCTGACCACCTTGTTGCTGGGCGATGGTGTGCTGCCCGCCGGGGTGGGCGTGCCCGCCGTGCGCTATGGCGGCGTCACTTGGCAAAGCAATTTTGGTCTGGACCCGACCTTCTCCACCCTGGAGACACCCGCCATCTTCGACGCGGCCCGCCTGCCCAGCACGCTGGAGTTTTTTTTGAACGACCGGCGCGTGGGCGGGCCGCTGGCCGTGGCACCAGGCCCGTTTGACATCAGCAGCCTGCCCACGGTGGACGGGGCTGGCCAGGTGAAGGTGTTGATCCGCGACGCGCTCAACAACGAGCGCGTTGTCAGCGTGCCCTACTTGCACAGCACGCGCCTGTACCGGCAGGGGCTGCACAGCTTCAGTTACACCGCCGGGCTGCTGCGGCCTGCGCTGGACCGCTACGACACGCCGTTTCTGACCAGTTCGCACCGCTGGGGCCTAACACGCTGGCTCACGCTGGACGCCGGTGCTACCGTGAGTGCGCACAACAGCAGCCTGGGCGTGGGCGCCACATTTCCGCTGCTGAACCATGTGGTGGCCGACACCCGCCTGACTATCAGCAAGTCGCCGGGAGGCACGGGCCAGCAATGGGGCGCATCCGCGCAATGGCTGACCAGCGTGGCCAACATGGGCGCCAGCTTCAGCCATTCGTCCGAGGGGTTTCGGTTGCTGGGGGACGGTGACAGCACATCGACCCGGCCACGCGGTGATCTGCGCCTGTTGGCCTCGCGCGCACTGGACCACCCACTGGGCAGCGTCAGCGCAAGCCATGGTCGCCTGTCCAGCTGGGACGGCGACACGCGCACCATCAGCAGCCTGGGCTGGTCGCGCAGCTTTCGTGATTTCAGCGTGTCGGTCAGTGGCGTGCGCAGCAGCGGGTCCACGTTGGCCCTGTTCACGGTCAGCGTCCCACTGGAGCGGCAAGCCTTCTGGAGCAGCAGCTTGCAGAAGCAGGGTTCAACAACCACCCTGCGCAGCGACTACGCCACCGCCCCGCTAACCGGCAACGGCGTGGCTGGGCGCTTGGGCGTGACAGCCGCGCACCCCTCGGGCGCGGACGACCTGCCCAGCTACCGCGCCGCCCTGGACGCCCGCTCGGACATGGGCGAACATGGCTTTGAATTGGAAAGTCGCCGCAACGGTGTGTCGTGGCGCGCACGCACCGCAGGCAGCGTCGGCGTGCTGGCAGGCCGCTGGTTTCGCGGCCCACCCATCAGCAGCGGTTTTGCACTGGTCTCCACGGGCGATGCGCCGGGCATTCCCTTGTACCGCTGGAATTTGCCCGTGGCCGTGAGCGACGCGCGCGGGCTGGCGCTGGTGACCACCCTGACCCCCTACCAATACAACCTGCTGGCTGTTCGGCCCGAAGAGGTGCCGCTCGAATACCGCATCACCCGCCATGAAGTCACCGCCATACCGAGGGGCCGTGGCGGCGTGTTCGTGGAATTTGCGATGCTGCGCGAGCAGCCTGCGCTGCTTGTGCTCCAGTTGCCCAACGGGCAGCCCGTGCCCGCAGGCGCCACCGCCACGCTGGTGGCCACCGGCGAGGTTGCGCCAGTGGGGCTGCGTGGCGAGACGTATTGGCCGAACCTGCCGCTGCAAAGCGAGGTCGAGGTCGCCCTGCAAGGCAGCCGCTGCCGCATCGCCATCCACCGGCCCGCCACCACCGACCCCCAGCCGCGCCTGGGCCCCTACACCTGCGCGCTGCGCACAGCGCCATGAGCCCAAACGCCGTCCGCATCGCCTGCATGTTGGCCGCAGGCGCGCTTGGGGTGCTGTGGCGTCCTGGTGCCGCTCAAGCAGAAGCCGCCCACGACACCGCTGGCGTGCAGTGTGTGGTGCAGTCCGCCAGCCTCAACTTCGGTCGTCTCAACCCGCAGCGCTCGCCCTGGGTTGTCGGTGAAGGGGCGGCGCGGGTGGCTTGCCAAAACAACACGCCCGAGGTGCGCCGTGTGACGCTGTCGGTGGCTTTTCCGGGGCTGGGTCCGCAGACGGCTGTTTTGCAGTCGGGCCACAGTGCGCTGGCCGTGGCCTTCTACCAAGATGCGCGGCACACGGTGCGTTGGGGCGACGACCGCAACGGCGCCGGGGCGCTGCACCTGGGGCTGGAATTGACCCCCGGTGAGCGCAAACAACTGCACCTGCCGGTGTACGCGCTGCTGCACAGCCCACAACAAGCCGCCGCCGGGGTTTACTTGACGCATATTCCTCTGACCTTGACGACGCTGCCGAGATAGGCGAGCGGTTTTGAAGCAGGACTTGCGCAAAACCGTCAGGGCTGGGCGCGAAGCCGCAGACAGCACGAGCGTACGGCAAGACGAAGCAACAACGCCATGGCGGTTTTGCGTAAGTCCTGAAGGTTCTTTTTGGGCGCTGACCTTGAACAGCCAGCTTCGGTAGCCGATCGTGGCCAGATGGGTTCTGTCGCGTGGCCGTGCCCCCCTGTCCGTCCGCTCAGGCCCTTCGCCGGGCTTTCTCAGCGGACAGGGCGGTCATGAATTCAACGACGAAGTGGCAGTCTTCGTCCTGTAGCACGCTCATGTCGCCCACGGACACCGGTGCCACATAGCCTCGAATGACTTGCAGGCCAGCGATGCGTTCATCGATCTTGGACAGGAGATCTCCAGCCAGTCGCTGGATGGCAGGCTCATCGAGCGCACCGTGATCGCGTTCGGACAGCAGCAGCGCGATCTCGGCCAGCGTGAAGCCGAGTTCCTTCAGATGCATGATGGCCTTGAGCCGGTCCAGCGTGTCGGTGCCGTATTGGCGATAACCGGCTTCGGTTCGGCTCTGCGGCGCAATCAGGCCCTCATCCTCATAAAGGCGCAACTGGCCTCGGGTCACGTTGGCGGATTTGCACAAGGCGCTGGTTGTCTGCAAAGACTTGAAGGCCTTGACGTCGATGACGGTTTTCATGGTGTGGTGGTGTCGGGTGACCCGGGGCAGGCAGGCGCAAGTGGTTGCAGGTAGTCCGGGTGGAACGGGATGCTAGGGCGCCCGCTTTTGAAACTGGGCAACCAGATCGGCGTTGCTGAGCGGCCACGCGTCCAGGGCCCGGAAGTCGCTGGCGGGTATGCCGTCCAGAAAGGCCAGCGCCAGTTGGCGTGTGGCGATCTTGACCTTGGGGTTCAGGTTCAGGCCACCGGTACCCATGCGGTCGGTGAAGATGCTGTGCGAACCATCCTTGAAAACGGCGAGCACTTTGGGTGCGGCCCGCTCTCTGCCCATGGCATTGAAAATCTCGATCCGGTCCTGGAGACCCGAGACGTAACCCGGAATCTGAATCACGTCCTCGGTGGCGGTGATGTGCAGCGTCGGAACGTCAATGCCAGAGAGGATTTTGGCGGGGTCGCCCAGGCCGTAAAAAGGCGGCGCCGAGATGATGATGGCTGCGCTGATTCGGGGGTCCCGCAACGACACGGTTTTCCCTTGCTGCTCAATCTTTGCGCCCGCCATCAGCATGGTGGTGTTGGCGCCATACGAGTGGCCGGCAGCGACGATTCTCCGGGTGTCGAACAACGCGCCTTGCTGGGTGGCCAGGATCTGGTCGAGCGCATAGCGGAGGTCCAGCACCCGGTTGAGTGCCTCCGCATCCTGGGCCGCATCGCTCAAGCGGGCAGGCAGGGACAACGGATTGCCAGCCCAGAGCCGCCGGTCACTGCCCACGTGTTGCACATGCAGGCTGCCATAGCCGTGAGCGGCAAAGTAGCGACCGAGGTAGGTGTATCCATCCCGGGAGCCCCCGATGCCATGGGAAAACACCACCAGTGGCACCGACCCCGCCACCGCCTGGGCAGAGGGCAGATACAGTTTCGCGGGCACCTGGCGCTGGCGCTGGTCGTCGAACCAGTCAAAGTTTTGTGTGGTGAACAGCGAGGCGTCCACCTCCAGCGTTTCAGGGGTGGGCGATGCCAGCGTTGCTTGTTGTGGCCGGGGTTCGAGGGTGCGGGCGCCGGCCAGGCTGAGCGTGGCGAGGCACACAGCCAATGCCCCCGCCAGACAAGCCAGGTTGCGTTGGCGGGATGTGCTCGAAACAGGTTTTGTCTTCATGGGTCATCCTAAACCTGGCACCCAGGTGCCGGGTCAAGGCATTTCAATGGCCTTGATGCAAGACGGACATCCGCTTGACATGGCACCAAGGTACCAGGTTGTTAATCCTCCCATCGACACCCTTCATTTGGAGATTCAACTTGGACACACATCCAACATCCCGCAAAACAGCGCTCATCACCGGTGCGTCGTCAGGCATCGGCATGGCGCTGGCCCATCAGTTCGCACGCGATGGTTACCACCTCGTTTTGGCTGCCCGCAGCGTGGCCAAAATGCAGGCTTTGGCCGAAGAGCTGCAAAAACAGTTCAAGGTGGTGGTCACCGTGGTGGGTGCCGACCTCGAAACCAACGACGGCGCAGTGCGGCTGCATGCCGACATCCAGGCGCGGGGCATCGTGCTGAGCGCCCTGGTCAACAACGCTGGCTATGGTGCCTTTGGTGAGTTCAAGGACTCGGCGCTTCCCTCAGAGCTGGCCATGATGCAGCTCAACATGAACACGGTCGTGGTGCTGACCAAGCTCTTCTTGCCCGACCTGCTGGCGACGCGCGGCAAGATTCTGAACACCGCCTCCACGGCGGCCTTTCAGCCGGGCCCCTACATGGCGGTGTACTACGCGACGAAGTCGTTTGTGTTGAGCTTTTCCGAGGCCATTGCCTCGGAGCTGGAAGACACTGGCGTCACCGTGACGGCGCTGTGCCCCGGCCCCACGGCCTCGGGCTTTCAGGACAAGGCCGAGCTGGGCAACTCGGCACTGGTCAAGGGGAAGAAGCTGCCCACCTCGGAAGAAGTCGCTGCACTGGGCTACCGAGCCATGCAACGCGGCCAGCGGGTCTACATACCGGGCTTTATGAACTGGGCCATGGCGCAAAGCATGCGCTTCACGCCCCGCAACCTGGCCACCAAGGTGGTCAAGACCCTGACCCGACCTGTCGCCTGAGGACCACACCATGATCAACCACATGAGCAGCTATTTCAGCGCCGAGAAGCAGGAGAGCCTGATTTTCATGGCCATTGCCCTGGTGGCCATCGCCATCAGCGCCTGGCTCTGGATGAACGGGCACCGCCTGAAATCTATGGCCTATCCACTGGTGGCCATTGCGCTGATGCAGATGGTGGTGGGTGGCACCATCCACCTTCGCACCGACACCCAGTTGTCCACCTTGAGCGCTCAGTTGCAGGCGAACCCGGCGGCACTCAAGACCGAAGAAATCACCCGCATGCAAACGGTCATGAAAAACTTTTCGAACTACAAGGCTGTCGAAATGCTGCTGCTGATCGTCGGGGTGGGCATGATTGCTTTTTTTCAACGACACGACATGGCCGCCGGCATTGGCGTGGGTCTGGTGTTGCAGGCTGCCGTGACGCTGACACTGGACATCTTTGCCGAGGCCCGGGGGGCCGACTATCTGTCGGCACTGCATTCGATGCCGGCCTGAACCGCTGGGGGCCGTCAAACCCCCGCCACAACCCACACTCGATCCCCGCCGATGGCGTGTATTTGCCTGCCTGCGCGGCGTGCATCTATGCAGGGTGCTGGAGATCGGCATGCAGAAAGTCGCCCAAAAAGAACTGCGGCTGACGTCAGAGTGAAGCGATCAAACAAAGGCCCGGTGGTTCACGCGTAGTCGTATTCGCCCCCCTTTTTGAGCGCAGCCTGGTAGGCCGGGCGGGCATGTATCTTTTTGAGCCAAGCCATGCTCGCTGGCCGCGAAGGGCCGAGGCCGGCGCGCGACACAGCGGCTTCGAGCGGGAAGCTCATCATCACGTCGGCGGCGCTCATCTGCTGCCCGGCAAACCAGGGGCGCGAGGCCAGCTCCTGTTCGATGTAGTCGAGGTGCACGTCCACCATGGGTTGCACTTTCTTGACCGCGATTTTGCCCAGCAGCGGCACCTTGCCCATGGCCAACATGAGCAGCAACGTGGGCATGACCGAACCTTCGGCGTAGTGCAGAAACTGGCGGTAACGGCGCAGGCCTTCGCCGCTGTCGGGCGGCCCGAGTTTGCCCGTCTTTTCGACCAGGTATTCGCAGATGGCACCCGTTTCCACCAGCTTCAAAGCGCCGTCTTCCAGCACCGGTGACTTGCCCAGCGGGTGCACGGCTTTGAGCTCAGGAGGTGCGAGCATGGTGCTTTTGTTGCGCTCGTAAAACCGAATTTCGTAGGGCAGTTCCAGCTCTTCAAGCAACCACAGCAGGCGTTGCGACCGGGAGTTGTTCAGATGGTGGACGATGAGGGGCATGGCGTGGGCTTTGATAGGGACGGGGCCTACATTGTGGTGTGTGAATCACCCGCATGGCTTGTTTGGACTGCCCAGTTTGGCCTCAAGGCCATGGCCGGGTCATCCAGCCATGGCATTTTTTGTGTGTGACTGCAATGACAGCCACGTGCTCAGAGGCGGCTTGTTCACTGAAAACGTTGACGCGGTGGGTGCGGGGCTGAAGTCCAGCTGGCCCGCGAGCAGGCGCGTCAGGCCGCAGGCAAGCAGGCCGGCAGGCGGGCCAAAATACCTTCGCGCAGGCGCTCGGGGCGTTCGGCGCGCAGCAAGGTTCCGTCTGGGCTGGTCTGGTGCATCTGGGCGCAGGCCAGCACCTGCTGGGCGGTCTCGGTGTCGGCAGGCAGGTCGCCAAAAAAGTACACGCTCTTGCCCGGCGCTTGTAGCGCCACGGTGCACGAGCGCGAACAGCCGTTCATGCACTCCACCGGGCGCACCACAAACGGCAAGTCGTCTTGAAAAGCGGCTTCTTGCACCGCTTCAAACAGGGCGCGACCGGCGCGAGGGGCTTCGCGGGGTGCATCGGCGGGGCGGCACAGCACGCAAACCAAAATTTCGGTGTTCATATCAATCAATTGTGCAGAGTCATGGACAAGCGAAGAGTATCGGGCAACACCCCGCCAAATCTTGGCTCAAGGTGGGGAGCCGCCTTGAAAGAGGCCGCTTCACAACACCGTGGGGTTGGGCGCGTCGCCACACACCAAGTGAGGGTTGAAGGTCGTGCCGTCTTCCCCCACGACGACCATGTGTTGAGGTCCAGAACCTGCTTTTGTGCTACCCGAGCAGGGTCGGCGAGCTGGTGATGTTGACCTCACGCATGCAGACCCTACAGTGCGGTCACGGGCAGACGGGCGCTGTGTCTGGTGGCAACGGTGAATCCCGCAGCGTTCCTTTTATTGACCCTTGACGGCCTGTGTGAGTGCGGTGGTGTTGGCGCGCATCATGGCCAGGTAGGTGGGTGCAGGGCCTTGCGCGTCCGACAGCGAGTCGGAAAACAGTTCACCCGCCGGTTTCACACCGGTTTCGCGGCCAATTTGCGCAATCAGGCGCGGGTCTGAAATGCTTTCGACAAAAAGTGCCTTGATGTTTTCTTTTTTGATCTGTTATGTAATCAATGGGCCTGCTTGTTTGCGGACGAGCGTATCCAGCTGACGGCCAAGCCCAGCGCGGCCAGCGACACAATGACGCAGGCACCACTGGGCCAGTCCATGAGGCTGGACACCGCGAGCCCAGCGGCGCAGGCCAGCATGACCGCTGTGCCGCGTCGGACACGGCCCCAGCCTTGCAAAGCCAGCCACGCCGGCACGATCAGACCGGCAAACACCAGCCACAAACCCAGCACGCCCACCGCCAAGCTGGCAACCACGGCAAACCACAGATAAAAAGCCCAATCGCCCCACAGGTTTGCCCGTTGCCAACGCCCCGTCAGCCGTTGCCAAGCGTGCCCCAGTGCAGCCAGTGCGGCCATCAGACCGACCTGGGGCCAGTCGGCCCACAACACATCAGCGGCCAGCAGTTCGCTCAGGTGCTCCCGACCGTGAGGGTCTTGGCTCGCCCCCAGAACGGCCAGACCCGCACCCAACACGTACACCAGACCGATCAGGGCTTCGCGATGCGCCGGGTGGCGCCGCGCGAGGTTTTGCACCCAGACCACTGCCACCAGCGCCCCCGCCAGTGCAGCGCCGCGCACACTCCAGGCGCCGGGGTGGTCTTGCCACCAGATCCACCACAGGGCCGCCGCCGCTGCTGCTTGTGCCACAGCCAAATCAATGAACACCACGCCTCGGCGCAGCACCTGCTCGCCCAGTGGGGCCAGCGCCATCAGGCCCAGGCCCAGGGCGAGCAGGGGTGGCAGCCACCAGGGCAAGGCCATCAGCCCGTCGTTCAGCCAGTCGTTCAGGTTCATTTGCTCACGCTACGCGCGCTCGTGTTTTAGCGTTGGCCTGCGGTGGCAAGCAGGTCGGACAGCAAGCGGTCAAACCAACGCTCTAGGGCCTCGGCTTGGTGGGGATTGTCCACCGTGGCGGGCAGCACCAACATGGGCACCTTGCCTTGGAGTTGTTGGACCAGCCAGCGTGCCGAGCGCTCGTCTTGGTAAGCGGCCACCACAATGGCGGCGGGTGGATGGTTCACAAGAGCCTTGCGCAGGCTGTCGAGATGGCCCGGCGTGGGCGGCATGCCGGGTTTGGGCTCCAAGTCCGCCACCATCTCGATGCCCAGCCAATGCCACAGGTAGCCGAACGTGGTGTGCTGCGCCGCCACTTGCCGGCCTTTCAAAGCGCTCCCTTGTTGGCTCCAGCGCTCGATATGCCGCTGCCAGCGCACAGCCCAATCCTTGTGCCGGGCTTGCACCTCGGCGGCCTGTGCGGGCCAGACTTCGCCGATGCGTTCGGCCAGTGCTTCGGCCACTTCGGCCAAGCGGCGCGGGTCGGCATGCAAATGCGGGTTGCCCTCGGGGTGAACGTCGCCCGCAAACGGGTTCAGGGTGGCGGGCCTCGGATCGATCAGGCTGGCGTGGTCCGCCGCGTAGAACATGCCGGGCTGGCCGTTCTGTACTTTGCGGTTGGCCGAGCGCTGTTGCAGCATGGGCAGCCAACCAGCCTCCAGCGCTGCACCGGTGCACACCGCCAGGTCGGCGCTGCGCATCTGGGCAATCAGCGCCGGGCGGGCCTCGATGTGGTGCGGGTCTTGCCGGGCATGGGTGGCTACATGCACCTTGGCCTGGGGCAACAGCACGCGCACCAGCGCCGCCCATTCGGGCTCGCAGGCGAACACCGTGGCCGCACCCGCCTGGGCGCTGGCCAACGCCAGGCCCAGGGTCAGCCCCAGCGAGCGCAGCCACGCTGAAGTGCGTAACGTTCGGCGGCGGGCCGCCGCGTGTGGACGATCAGAAGCTGTGTGCACCGTGGGCTCCAAAACTCAACACATAGTGCAGTTGCACCGACCGTTTGGCTGCGCCTTCCAGCCCTTTGGCTCCGGACTGGCCGGTGAACTGCAGGCGCAGTGTTTGGGCGTGGGTGGGTTTGTAGGCCACCATCAGCGACTGTTCGCGCAAGCGCACGTTGTGGAAGTGGTCACCGTGCGGGCTGCGTGCTGTTAACCAGTCCAGGCGCACCCCAGTTTCCCAAGGTGCGGCCCAGCGCCACACGGCCATCAGCGAATGGGCTTCGTGCGTGTCGCTGCTGCGGGCGTAGCGGTTGATGCCGCTCACCCGGGCCCATTCGCCCACCACTTTGAGCTGTCGCTCGCGGTTGTTGCCATTCGGTGCCCACTTCCAGGCAGCGTCCAGCAACACGGTGTTGCGTCCGCTGAAGGCCGCGCCGTGCGCGTGAGCATGGTCGTGCACGTGGTCGTGTCCTGCAGCGCCACCATGGTCGTGCTCCGAATCAGCTTCGCGCCTGTTGTGCAGCCATGCCGCTCCCATTTGCCAGCTGTTGGATCTGCCCCAGTCGTCACCCAGTTTGGCGCTGAGGGTGATCGCCCCAGGGCTGCGGGCACTGACAGCCTCTTGCACCAGTTGCTTGCCGTTGTAAATTTCCAAGCCTGTGCGCAGGTAGAACGGGGTGGGTGCGGTCCAGTTGAGGCGCACACCATCGTCAAACCAGTGCCCGCCCAGGAAGGCGCGGTAGAGCAAAGGGCGCTCGACAAAGTCGTCGGCATGCGGGTGCTGCTCGTTCAGGTAACCAATCTGTGAAGGAAACCGGCCGGCGCGCACCTGCAGCCCGGCGGGCAGGCCGCGGGTTTGCACATAGGCTTCTTCCAGTTCGGCTTCCACCTTGCCGTCGTGTGCATGGGCGGCCACGGTGAAGCGGGCTTCCAACGCCCGGCCCAGCGGTCCGGCGGCGCTCACATCGCTGTGGCCCAGTTGCAGGCCTTTTTCGCGCTGGCCCAACGCCAAAGCGCGCGAGGTATGGGCCACGTCGAGCACCGCACCGATGCCCCAGGTGTCCGGTTCGGCAGCGTGTGCCAGCCCGCCGCCGTTCAGTCCTGCCACGGCGAGCGCACAGGCCAACGGTTTCCAGGTGAGGGCAGCGCTCATCGTGCAATCCCGGTCCAGGTGATGGACGACGGTACAAAGCCCAGATCGGTGCGGCTGATGACGGCGCCGGTTTGGCTGTTGACGGTGATCAGTTGCTTGGCAACCGGGTCGGTCACGTAGAACTCGTCTTTGGCCTGGTTGACCGCGATGGCAGGCCAGGGTGCAGCCGTGGGCATGGCAGGTACCACGCCGGTGACGGCCACGCCCGCTGTCCAGGCTCCGCTTTGGCGCACCGCCGTGCGCAGGCTGCCTTGGTGGTCCACCACGGCAAAGCGGGTGCCGCTGCGGTCGAATGCGTGGGCACGGCGCACGAAACCTGCTTCCCAGCCGGGCAGGTTCAGTGCTGTCTGTGTACCAGCTACGGCGTCGATGGCAAAGAAGCGTGTCGTGACCGGTGGCGCAGCCGCCGTGCCCTCGGTGCCGATGCCGACGAACTGGCCTGTCAGCTTGGGATGGCCGGCAATGGTGCCTACGCGCAACGGGGTATTGACCATTCGGTCGGTCACGGCGGTGGCGCTGGTGTGGGTGACCACCATCACGCCGTTGTTGCAACCCACTGCCGTGTGATTGCCGGTGCTCAACGAGCCGTGCATGCCCTCGCAGCGGGTGTCCAACTGGCGCTGATACGTGTAACCGTTACCGTTGCGCTGATAGAGCTCCAAGTGCGTGGGCAACGTGGTGGTGGCGTCAGCTGCACGGGACACAGTCAGCAATTTGTTGCCTACGGGCTCGCCCAGGCCATGGATGGGGACGGTCAGGTCCATGCTGGCCTCCAGGCGCTTGGCGGCAATGGACGCATCGGTGAAGAGGCGCACACCCGCGTTTTGTATGGGGGTGATAGCGCTGTTGCCATCCATGAAGATGGCGGCTTGTCTGCCCGCCTGCACGTCGTAGTGGGTCGGACGCGAGCCAGTCAGTGTCCAGTTGACCAAGGCGGAGGCCTGCTTGTAATCGTGCAGGTGATCACCATGGTCTTCCTGCCAGATGCCGCTGTCGATGAATTGCACTTTGTCTTGCAGCCGCTGCATGGCCACCACGTAGCGGCCCCCGGGGCTGGTGTACAGCGCTGAAGGTGCGTTGTCCATCGTGTAAGTGGCCGCCACGGTTTTGCTATCCAGGTCAAACACACGAACACCGGTGGCTGCGTTTTCGGCAATGGCCAGACGGCCTGCGGTGTCGATCACGGTATTGGTGTGTTCATGGTCGTCGTTACCACCACCGCCGCAGGCGGTGACCAGGGCTGCTGCGGCCAGAGCGAGCAGGGAGCGACGGGGGAGCTTGGTGAACGTTGAATATGTGTGGTGCATGGCAGTTAACGGAAGAACGACAGCAGATGCCGTGGTTGGAGGGAATCAAAAATGTGTGTAGCGCTTGGCTTGGCGGTATGGGTTGTTGCGAGTGCAGTTCAGACCGTCACAACAGCGTGGGGTTGGGTGCATCGCCATACACCACCAGCGGATCGAAGGTTTTGCCTTCCTCGACAAAGCGCAAGGTTTGGGTGGCGGGGTCAATGGCGCGGTAAAAGCAACTGCGGTAGCCCACATGGCAGCTGGCGGGCGGGCTGTTGGTGCCGGCTTGCAGTTGCACCCGCAGCCACAGCGCGTCCTGGTCGTCGTCGATGCGCATCTCCACCACCTGCTGCACCAAACCGCTGGTGGCGCCTTTGTGCCAGAGCACCTGGCGGCTGCGGCTGAAGTAATGCGCCTCGCCCGTTTGCATCGTGCGTTCAAGGGCTTCGGGGTTCATGTAACCCACCATCAGCACATCGCCCGAATCGGCATCGGTGGTGACGCAGGTGAGCAGGCCATGGGCATCGAACTTGGGCGCCAGTTGTTGGCCTTCTTCAACCTGTTCAACGCTGGTTCGGTTGGCGAATGTCACGGGCGCACCGCCTGCGCCTGCGCCACCGATTGCTGCAAGCCTTGCAGCAAAACATCTTGCGGCATGTTTTTGCCAATGAACACCATGCGCGACTCGCGGGCCTCGCCCTCGCGCCAAGGTGCGCCCAGGTCGGTACCCATCAGCATGTGCACGCCCTGAAAGACGATGCGGCGGTGTTGCCCTTTTATATAAAGGATGCCCTTGTAGCGCATGAGCTGGGTGCCGTACACCTGCACAATGGCACCCAGAAAGTCTTCCAACCGTTCGAGATCCAGGGGCCTGTCCTCGCGGAACACGAACGAGGTCACGTCGTCGTCGTGCTCGTGCGCGACATCGCTCAGAAAGTCGGGTTCGATCTCCAGGATGGCGTTGAGGTTGAAGCCGCGCAGGTCCAGCACCTGCTCCAGCGGCACGTTGCCGAACCGGGATTCGAGAATGGGCGCCCGGGGGTTCATGCGCTGCAACCGGCTCTTGAGCGTGAGGATGTCGGGCATGGACACCAGATCGGTCTTGGTCAGCAGAATGCGGTCGGCAAAGCCCACCTGCTCCTGCGCTTCGTGGTGTTCCAGAAACTGCTGCGGCGCGTGCACCGCATCGACCAGCGTGACGATGGCGTCCAGCAGGTAGTGCATGCCGATGTCTTCGTCCACAAAGAAGGTCTGCGCTACCGGTGCCGGGTCGGCCAGACCGGTGGTCTCGATGATCACCCGGTCGAACGCCAAGGTGCCCGCTTTGCGTTTGGCGGCCAGTTCGCCCAGGATGCGCACCAAATCGCCGCGCACGGTGCAGCAAATGCAACCGTTGTTCATTTCCACAATCTGCTCGTCGCGGTCTTGCACCAGCAGCTCGTTGTCGATGCCGGCCTCGCCAAATTCGTTTTCAATCACCGCGATGCGGTGCCCGTGGTCGGCTTTGAGGATGTGGTTGAGCAGCGTGGTCTTGCCGCTGCCCAGGAAGCCGGTGAGGATGGTGACGGGGATCAGGCCTTTGGACATGGTTTGTTTCCTTGGGTCAGGCGGTTTCGGGGGTGGCTTCCCATTGCGGGAACGGGTCGGGCAGTTCGCTCCAGCCCTTGAGGCCCTTGCGGCCTTCGGTGTAGTTCAGGTGCATGGCCTTCCAGGCCTGCTCGATGGCGGCGCGGTCCATGTGGCGGCCGATGAACACCACCTCATTCAGGCGGTCGCCCCAGGGTTCTTTCCAGCGCTCTTCAATGGCCACGCGTTGCGGTGAGCCTTTGCTGGGCCAACGCTCGCGCGGCGCGCTGGCCCACCAGCGGCCCACCGGTTCGTGCGTGGCGGTGTTGCCCGCACGCGAATAGCTGACCACCCACTGCGGACGGCTGGCCAGCCACACATAGCCCTTGGCGCGGATCAGGCCAGGCAGCGGCAGCTCCATGAAGGTTGAAAAACGCCAGGGGTGCAGCGGCTCGGTGCTGCGCAGCACAAAGCTCTCGATCCCGTAGGCCTCGGTCTCGGGTGTGTGCTGGCCTTCAAGCTCTCGCGCCCAACCCGGCATGGCGCTGGCACGTTCCAGATCGAACAGACCGGTGCCCAGGATCTGCTTGAGCGGCACTTGGCCGCGATCGGTGTACACGATCTGTGCCACCGGGTTGAGGGCCTTGACCACAGCAGTGACTTCATCACGGCGCGCTGCATCCACCTTGTCGATCTTGTTGATGACCACCACATCGGCAAACTCGATCTGCTCGGTCAGCAGCGCGGCCAGGGTGCGGTTGTCTTCATCGCCCGCCACTTCGCCGCGCTGGCTGAGCAAATCGGTGCTGGCGTGGTCGGCCAGCAGGTTGAAAGCGTCCACCACGGTGACCATGGTGTCGATGCGGGCCACGTCGTTGAGCGACTCACCTTCTTCGTCTTCGAAGTCGAAGGTGGCGGCCACCGGCATGGGCTCGCCAATGCCGGTGGACTCGATCAGCAGGTAGTCGAACCGGCCCTCGGCGGCGAGTTTGCGCACTTCCAGCAGCAGGTCTTCGCGCAGCGTGCAGCAGATGCAGCCGTTGCTCATCTCGACCATCTTTTCTTCGGTGCGCGAGATCGCCGCACCGGCGTTCTCGGCGCTGCGTTCGACCAGCGAGGCGTCGATGTTGACCTCGCTCATGTCGTTGACGATGACCGCCACGCGCAGGCCTTCGCGGTTGGCCAACACATGGTTGAGCAGGGTGGTTTTGCCAGCGCCCAGAAAGCCCGAAAGCACGGTCACGGGCAAGCGGGTGTCGGCCTTTTGCGGTGCGGTGAATCCCATGGTGTTCCCCTCACTGGCCCTTGACGGCTTGCGTCAGCGCGGTGGTGTTGGCGCGCATCATGGCCACATAGGTGGGTGCAGGGCCTTGCGCGTCCGACAGCGAGTCGGAAAACAGTTCACCCGCCGGTTTCACACCGGTCTCGCGGCCAATTTGCGCAATCAGGCGCGGGTCTGAAATGCTTTCGACAAAAAGTGCCTTGATGTTTTCTTTTTTGATCTGCCGCACCAGCTGCGCCACGCCTTTGGCCGAGGCTTCACTTTCGGTGCTCACGCCTTGCGCAGCGAGAAACTTCACGCCGTAGGCCTGTGCGTAGTAGCCAAAGGCGTCGTGCGATGTGATGACTTTGCGTTGGGCTGCGGGAATGGCCGCCCAGGCGGTTTTGATGTCCGCGTCGAGTGTTTTGAGCTGTTCGTTGTAGGCTGCGGCATTGGCTTTGTAGGTGTCGCAGCCTGCGGCGTCGGCTTCGCACAGGCCTTTGGCGATGTTGCCCACATAGGCCATGACGTTGGACACGTTTTGCCAAGCGTGCGGGTCGGCGGCGCCGTGGCTGTGGCCGTGGTGGTGTCCATGGCCGTGACCAGCGTCTTTCAGCGGCTTGATGCCTTGGCTCACCACCACTTGCTGGCCACGGTAGTTGGCGGTTTTCAGCAGGCGGCTCATCCAGCCTTCAAAGCCCAAGCCATTGGAGAACACAACCTGCGCTTGGCTGACTTGGCGGGCTTGCGTGGGCGTGGGCTGGAACACATGGGCGTCGCTGCCCGGGCCGACCAGCACGTTGACCGACACGCGCTCGCCGCCCACTTGGCGCACCAAGTCGCCCAAGATGCTGAAGCTGGCCACGGCCTGGATGGGGGCTTGCGCCCAGGTGGTGGGGCTGAGCGCGCAGAGCGACAGGGCGAGGACGGCCAGTGTGGCGTGGCGGCGGGCGATGGGTGGGGTTGGCAGGGTCATCAGAGGCCTTTCAGACAAGTCGATCAACAGGAACAAGAAACAGGTGCGAGAAGCAAGGGCAAGAAGCAAGGGCAAGAAGCCAAACCAACAAAGCCGAAACCGTGCAAGCCAGCGCGCCGCTGTGGCGGTCACCCGCTGCGCGGGCGCTTCAGCCGCGCAAATGCGAAGCGGCGGGGCGCTGGTGGCGCAGCAGGCCGTGCGGGGCCAGCAGCAAAGACGCCATGTACAGCACGCCCAGGCACAGCACGATGACCGGGCTGGTGGGCCAGTCGGCGTGGTACGACACCAGCAGCCCGACAAAGCAGGCCAGCAGCGCGAGCGCGGTGGCGGTGATCAGCAGCGGTCCCATGCGGCGCACCCAAAACCGCGCGGTGGCGGCGGGCAGCACCATGATGCCCACGGCCATGAGCGTGCCCAGCGCATGAAAACCCGCCACGAGGTTGATGACCAGCATGCCCAAAAAGCCGTAATGCGCCACCGGGCTCCAGCGGCTGACGCTGCGCAGAAAGCCGGGGTCCAGGCATTCGAGCACCAGCGGGCGGTACAGCACCGCCAGCGACACCAGCGTGACCGCCGAGATGCCGCCCAGCAGGGTCAGCGCGGCGTCGTCCAGCGCCAACACGGTGCCAAACAGCACATGCAGCAGATCGACGCTGTTGCCGCGCACCGACACGATGAGAACGCCCAGCGCGAGCGAGAGCAGGTAAAACGCGGCCAAGCTGGCGTCTTCGCGCAGCACGGTGTTGCGCGCCACCAGGCCCGAGCCCACCGCCACCGTGAGCCCGGCCACGATGCCGCCGATGGTCATGGCGGTGAGCGACAAACCGGCCACCAAATAACCAATGGCCGCGCCGGGCAAGATGGCGTGGGCCATGGCGTCGCCGGTCAGGCTCATGCGGCGCAGCATGAGGAACACGCCGACCGGCGCGGCGCTGAGCGACAGCGCCACGCAACCGGCCAGGGCGCGGCGCATGAAGCCGAATTCGGCGAACGGGCCGAGCAGGGCGCTGGTGGCGATCCAGGCGTCCAGTGCGGGCCACAAGCTGCTGTTCATGGAATGGCCTTTGGGACGGGGGTTGTGGCGTGTGCGCTGGGGTGCGCGTGGCCGTGTGAAGCGGTGTGGGGGTGGCGGTGGCTGTGACTGTGGCCTTGACTGTGTTTGTGCTCGTGGGGTGCGGTGAGCGCGGCGGCGGTTTCGGGGGCTGTTGCGGCTGGGGTTTCGGCCTCGCACAGCGGCGCGTCGTCGTCAAACGGCTCTTGCATGCGCTGGGCTTGCGCCCAGTGGGCGCGGGTGAGCACGCTGGCCGTGGGCCCCCAGGCCACACGTTCGCGGGCCAGCAGCAGCGTGAGCGGAAAGTGCGCTCGCACCTGCGCCAGGTCATGCAGCACGGCCACCACGGTTTTGCCCTGCGCGTGCCAGCGGTGCAGCAGGGCCAGCAGGTCGTCGGTGGTGCGGTTGTCCACGGCGGCAAACGGCTCGTCGAGCAGCACCACCGGTGCGTCTTGCAAGATCAGGCGGGCAAACAGGGCGCGTTGCAGCTGGCCGCCCGAGAGCGTGTCCAGGCTGCGTTCTTCAAAACCGGTCAGGCCCACAGCGGCCAGCGCGGCGTCGCATTGTTGGCGGTGTTGGGCGCTGAAGCGGCGCAGTGCGCCCACTTGGTGCCACAGGCCCATGGCCACCATGTCGCGCACGGGAATGGGGAAGCTGCGGTCCAACTCGGTGTGTTGCGGCAGCCAAGCAATGCGCTGCGACGACAGGCCGCGCAACTGTCCGCTGATAGGCCGCAACTGGCCCGCCAAGGCTTTGATGAGGGTGGATTTGCCCGCGCCGTTGGGGCCTACCAGAGCCACCAGCGAACCGGGCGCAATGGTCAGGCTCAGGTGGTGCACGGCGGGGTGGCGTTCGTAGCCCAGCGTCAGGTTTTCCAGCTCAATGGCCGGTGGTGGTGTCTGCGTTGTCATGTGTGCACTGTCTTTAGACCATGGGCTGTGTGGCCCACAACAGCACAACGGCCAAGGCAGCGCACAGCGCCGATGCCCCAGCACAGCGCAGAAGCGCCGACTGCATCAGCAGCGAACGCGCCGGTGAAGTGCTTCTGCTTTGGCTGATGGGTAGGGATTCTTTGGGGAAATTCATGGCAGTTTGCTGGTATATTGATGCAACTGAATTGCAATAAGATGCATCATAACGCAACTGGGTTGCATAAAAAAGGCCTGTTCCATGACAAAACGTGAGCCAAAAGAATCTGTGGTGGTGCCGGTCGAGATGCAGGCGCGGCTTGAGCAGGCCGGCCTGCGCCGCACCTTGGCCACCCGTGCTGTGCTGGGTTTGTTTTTGGCCAACCCGCAGGGCTCCATCACACACGCACAGGCGCAGCAGTCGTTGACCGCGCGCGGGCTCGACATCAACCGTGTCACGCTGTACCGGTTGCTGGACCGGCTGGCCGCCTGCGGTGTGTTGCAGCGCCACGCCGACGACGGCGCCCGAACTTGGCGCTTCAGCCTGGCCGACACGCAGCAAGACGGCGTGTTACCCCGGTTTGAGTGCGACGCTTGTCACCGCCAGTTCCGCTTAACCGAAG
>JAUXXN010000038.1 GCA_030684755.1 Hydrogenophaga sp. | reverse complement strand
CGGCGGCGCCGGTCCAGGTGACGGTGCATTCCATAAGGGGTTCCAAACGTGAAATAAGTGGCGAACCAAAGGGCAAATTTTTTGAGACAGCTCTCTAAAAGATAGCAATATGCCCGTTGAAACCCGCTTGCATGTTGCGCCGCAACATGCAAGCGGTATACTAGCGACATTGTATTTAAGGTTGTCTCCTCTACCCTCCTCGGGTGGATTTAGGCCCGGACTGGTTCTGCCAGTCCGGGTTTTTTTTGGTCTTTTAAGCCTCGATATGATCGGTGTCGAGGAAATAACATGCCTGATCGATCTAAAAAGCCCGTCTCCCATACCGCTTTGTCCACCATGTCACCCGTGACTGCGCTCACGCCGGCAGACTATTTGAAGAAGATTTTGACCGCCCGGGTGTACGACGTGGCGAAGGAGACGCCGCTGGAACTGGCCAAAAACTTGAGCCGAAGGCTGAACAACACGGTGTTGCTCAAGCGCGAAGACCAGCAGCCGGTGTTCAGTTTCAAGCTGCGCGGGGCTTACAACAAGATGGCGCATCTGTCGCCAGAACAGCTGCAAAAGGGCGTTATTTGCGCCTCTGCGGGCAACCATGCGCAAGGTGTGGCGCTGGGCGCGCACAAGCTCGGCACGCGGGCGGTGATCGTGATGCCCACCACCACGCCGCAAGTCAAGGTGGACGCGGTGCGTGCGCTCGGCGGCGACGTGGTGTTGCACGGCGACAGCTATTCCGACGCCTACACCCATGCGGTGGCTCTGCAAAAAAAGCAGGGATTGACCTTTGTGCACCCGTTTGACGATCCGGATGTGATTGCAGGCCAGGGCACGGTTGCCATGGAAATGTTGCGCCAGCTGCAAAGCTTGAACCTGCACCACCTGGACGCGGTGTTTGTCGCCATTGGCGGCGGCGGGCTGATTTCGGGCGTGGCCAACTACATCAAGGCGGTGCGCCCTGAGATACAGGTGATTGGAGTACAGACCAACGACTCGGACGCGATGTTGCAGTCGGTGAACGCTGGCGAACGGGTGACGCTGCCCGACGTGGGCCTGTTTGCCGACGGCACGGCGGTGAAGCTGGTGGGCGAGGAAACCTTTCGCATTGCCAGTGGCTTGGTGGATGGTTATGTGGTGGTCAACACCGACGCGGTGTGCGCGGCCATCAAAGACATTTTTGTGGACACGCGCAGCATTGTGGAGCCGTCGGGGGCGCTGGCGGTGGCGGCCATCAAGCAGTATGTGGCCGAGCACCAAACCACCGGCAAGACCTACGCCGCCATTTTGTGTGGCGCCAACATGAACTTTGACCGGCTGCGCTTTGTGGCCGAGCGCGCCGAGGTGGGCGAAGAGCGCGAGGCGCTGCTGGCGGTGACGATTCCCGAAGAGCGAGGCAGTTTTCGGCGCTTTTGCGAACTGATCGGCACGTTGCCCGGTACGCCGCGCAACGTGACCGAGTTCAACTACCGCATCCACGACGCCGCGCAGGCGCATGTGTTTGTGGGCCTGACGACGCAGGGCAAGGGTGAGTCGGGCCAGATTGCCCACCACATGAGCCAGCATGGCTTTGAGGCGCTGGACCTGACGCACGACGACTTGGCGCAAGAGCACATTCGGCACATGGTGGGTGGCCATTCGCCACTGGCGCACGACGAGCGCTTGCTGCGCTTTGTGTTTCCCGAGCGGCCCGGAGCCTTGCTGAAGTTTTTAAGCCTGATGCGCCCAGGCTGGAACATCAGCCTGTTTCACTACCGCAACCAGGGCGCCGACTACGGACGGATTTTGGTGGGCCTACAGGTTCCGCCCAAAGACAACAAGGCTTTTGCCAAGTTTCTAGACACGCTGGGTTATCCGTACGTGGAAGAAACGCAGAACCCGGTGTTCCGCCTGTTTCTGAAAAGCTGAATCAGCGTCGCGCGTCTGCCGTCGTAGGCAGAGGCAGTTCTACCGTGGTGGGCCCTTGCAGCGCAGGGCCCAAACGCACACTGCTGCGGTTGATAGACTGCAACACCAAACCTCCGTCCAAAGTGGCACCCACGCGGTAAGGGCGGGCAGGCTGGCCATCCATCCCAATCAAGGCTGCGCCCTGGGCGACCCCCACCGCCGCAACGCCCAGCAAGACGTAGCGGCTCGGCACGGCCACAGTTGCCTGGGCAACGCTTGTAGGCGCTGCAACCGGCAACACACCCAAAGCGCGGGCCACCAAAGCAGTGTCAACCACTGGCGAGCCCATGGGTGCAGCGGCCACCAGCGTGACGGGTGTGCGCCCCCAGGCCAGCAACACCCAATAACCGGCGCTCAGCCCCGCTGCGAGCCACAGCACGCCCGCTGCCACAGTGGGCCCTGATCGGCGCACAGCCGACGATCCAACGGGGTCATCGACAGGGAAAATCGAATAGGCTGAAGCGACTGGCTTGTTCATAAGACGGCATTATGATCGAGTGAATCGCTGAAGCAATAGGCATCGCCGGTCTTGCCAAGCGAACCAACCACCGGGTCGCTGGTCAGATTCGAGCACGGTCAGACACCCATTGGCAAAGGCGTTCCAAGGCCAAAAGACGCCCCGTTTTTGAGAAATTGAGATGCACCAACCCGACACCCTTGCCCCCAGCCCTTTCAGCATTGCGTCCCGTTTGGGGCAAGCGCTGCA
>JAUXXN010000029.1 GCA_030684755.1 Hydrogenophaga sp. | reverse complement strand
CCCCATGCTCGCCAAAGCCTCGGCCCACTTCAGCGGCCTCACACGCGGCTCGTTCAGCCGCCTGTTGGTCGATACCGAAGAAGCCACGCCGCGCCTGTTCGGCATCCGCCCCAACGGCCAAGCCGTGGACGTGACGGGCATGAGCGAAGGCTCCCGCGACCAACTCTATTTGGCCCTGCGCTTAGCCGCGCTGGAGCTGCAAATTGACCAAGGCCTGTGCCTGCCCCTGGTTGCCGACGATTTGTTCATCAATTTCGACGACGACCGCACCACCGCTGGCCTGCAAGTGTTGGGCGATCTCTCGCGCAAGATGCAAGTGGTGTTCTTAACCCACCACGACCACCTGGTGCCTCTGGCTCAAGAAGCGCTGGGGGGTGGGGTGAATGTGGTTTATTTGTGAGGTGCCGGGTGGTTGGTGCGCTCAAAGCGCCCGCGCAGCCGCCAGTCCGCTGCGCACGGCTGCCTCCAATGTGGCGGGGTAGGGACCGTCCACATAGTCGCCTGCTGCCCACAGACCCGGCGCAATGGCCTGGCCGGGGCGCTGCAGGCCGGGCGTGCAGGCAAAGGTGGCGCGTTTGTCCACCACGGTTTGCAGGGGTTGAAGCTGGTGCAAGCCCAACTGTTGCGCCGCTTGTTGCAACACGCGGGCCTGCAGCTCGTCGCGTTCGCCTTCGCTGGCGCTGATCACAAAGGCCAGCACGCCTTGCGCGCTGGCGTCGTGTGGGTTGAGTTGGCCACGGTCAAACACAAACTGGGCGGGTGCTGCGTGGGCGTTGGGTGTGGCGCGCAAGGCCAGCATGGGCGAGGCCAGGCGCACACCGGGCGCCCAGGCGTACACGGTGGTGATGGCGGTGAAGTGCAGCGCGTCGGTGGTATCGGCCCAGCGGTTCAAGGCTTCGGCCAGGGCCGGGGTTTCGGTTGGCGTGCCGTGGGCGGCTTGGCGCATGGCTTGGGCGGCGGGGCTGGCTGCGGTGGCCCAGACCACGCGGTCAAAGCGCTCTTGCCAGCCGCTGCCGTGCAACTGCCACCCACCGGCCAAGGCTTGCAAGCCCAGCACCCGGGTACCCAGGCGCAGCTGCGTGCTGCCGCTGTGTTGCGTTTGCAGCCATTGGGCAGCGGCGTTGGGCAGCAAGGCGCTCAGGTCGGTGCGGGGCAGCAGCAGGCTGGACGCAGCCCAGCCGCCGAAACCGGTGCCAAACAGCGCGTCGCGCATGACGCACAGAAACACCTGGGCGCTGGCCTGGGCGGCGGGCAGGTTGAGTGCCGACACGCACAGCGGCTCAATCAGTTCGTCCATCACCCGCTGGGGCAGCGCGGCACACAGGCGGGCCACGGTGAGCTGGGGCGCACAGGCAAAACCAGCGCGTTGCCAAGCCAGCGATGCGCGAATGAGCGCCCAACGATCGGCCCAGCGCCAGCCGCGTGCCGTGGCAATGGCCGCCACGGCGTCTAGGGGCGCGGGCCAACGGGCGGCCCAGTTGGGCGTTTGCAGGCCCGAGCCATCGGGGTAGGGCAGGGCCAGCGGCAGGCACAGCAGCGCTTCGCCGGGTGACACGCCCACGCGCTGCATGAGTGCCAGCGTCTCTGCGTAGGCGCCAATGAGGATGTGTTGGCCGTTGTCGAGCGTGAGCGCCACGCCGTCGGGCCGCTGCGCGGGCAGGGCGCGGGCGCGGCCACCGAGCGTGCGTGTGGCTTCAAACAGGGTCACGTGCCAGCCCGCGCCTGCAGCCTCCACCGCAGCGGCCATGCCGGCCCAGCCTGCACCGACGATGGCGAGTTTCATACTGGGTTGTCCTATGCAGCGGTTCGGTGTGTTGCGTTCCATGTTGGGGCGGTCAAGATGGTTTTTTTCGTGGCCAGTTGCGAACCTTAAGGCCGCGTTAATGTGAGAGCGGCAGCATGACATCGCTATTTGGCATGCTATTTTTTAAGGTTTTCAATGATGCGTTCAACCCGTCGTGTGTTCATGATGCAAGTCGCCGCTGGCAGCTCCCTGCTGGCCGCTGTGGCAACCGCCCAAGCCCAGGGCGCTCCCCTGGTGAATGAGAAAGATGCCCAAGCGGTTTCGCTGGGTTACTTGGCCGACACCACCAAAGTGGATGGAAAAAAATACCCCAAGCATGCCGCTGCCCAAAAGTGCAGCAATTGCCAGCTCTATGCAGCCAAAGCGACCGACGCTTCAGGCCCTTGCGCCATTTTCCCGGGCAAGGCGGTAGCCGGTAACGGCTGGTGCAGCGCTTACGTGAAAAAGGCGGGTTAAAAAGGCGGACTGAATGGATGCTTTCAGGGTGGTTGGCGCCCAGCACGCGGGCCAACACCCTACAGCCGCCCCAACGCCTGCACCTTCCACGCCAGCCAAAACTTGCGCAGCGGTGTCAGGCTCACCCGCTGGGTCAGCACCAGCATCGGGTCGGCGGCAATTTCTTGCAGCAGGGTGCGGTAGATGCTGGCCATCATCAGGCCGGGTTTCTGGTTACGGCGGTCGGCTTCGGGCAGCAGGGCCAGCGCTTCTGCGTAAGTGCTCAGGGCGCGTTCGCACTGAAACTGCATCAGCGCGGTGAAGCGGCGCTGAAAGTCCGCCGCATCGGTGCCCGGCGCTTTGCCGCGTTTGAGCAGTTCGTGGGCTTTCACGTCAAAGCGCTGTAACTCGTTCACCGGCAGGTAAACGCGCCCGCGGGTGGCGTCTTCGCCCACGTCGCGGATGATATTGGTGAGCTGAAACGCCAGGCCCAACCGGTGCGCGAAGGCCGTGGTTTCGGGTACGGTCTGGCCAAAAATGCGCGCAGCCACCTCGCCCACCACACCCGCCACCAAGTGGCAGTATTGCTGCAGGTTGGGAAAATCGAAATAACGGTTTTGGTCCAAGTCCATTTGGCAACCGTCAATCACCGCCAGCAAGTGCCGCGCCTCAATGCCAAAAGGGGCCGTGTGCGGCATCAGCGCCAGCGTCACCGGGTGGCTGGGCTCGCCCGCAAAGGCCTTTGCCACCTCCTGCCGCCACCAAGCCAGCGTGGTTTGGGCCACGCCGGGGTCTTGGATTTCATCCACCACGTCGTCCACCTCGCG
Organism: Hydrogenophaga sp.; assembly: GCA_030684755.1. Lineage (GTDB taxonomy): Bacteria > Pseudomonadota > Gammaproteobacteria > Burkholderiales > Burkholderiaceae_C > Hydrogenophaga. Next base: position 3,788 of record JAUXXN010000029.1, on the reverse strand, counting down.
GCAGAAGGCGTAAAACGCGGTGATGGCTGCGCGCCGCTCGGGCGGCAAAAACAGAAAGGCGTAATAACAACTGCTGCCCGAGGCGGCGGCTTTTTGTTGAACGTAGTCTTGTGGATTCATGGGCGCTCTGAGTGTAATCAGCCAAACCAGATGGATTCAGTAGCTGGAGATTCCAGCTCCAGATGAACCGGAGCTGGAAGCTCCGGCTACTGGGGTTGGGCTGAGACTATCAAGCGCGACCCCGGCGCCAAAATGCCCACGAACGTGCCGCAGGCTTTGTTTTCTTGGGCCGCATGAACGCCAAAAATAGCAGCGGCACCACAAACAAGGTCAGCACGGTCGAAAACGCCAGGCCCCAGACGATGCTGGCGGCCACCGGCCCCCACAGCAGGCTTTGTCCGCCGATGCCAAAGGCCAGCGAAAACAGGCCGCCGATGGTGGTGGTGGTGGTGATGAGAATGGGCACCACACGGCGGCGCGCCGCCTGGATGATGGCGTGGATGGTGCTCATGCCGCGTTGCATGCGGTCGTTGGCGGCGTCAATGAGCACGATGGCCGAGTTCACCGCGATGCCGGTGAGCGCGATCACGCCGTACAGCGTGTAGAGCGACAGCGGGTTGTTGGAAATGGCCAGACCAAAAGCCACGCCGGTGAAGGCCAACGGCACGGTGACCAAAATCATCAGCGGTTGCCAGTAGCTTTTGAACTGCGCGGCCAGAATCAAATAAATGATGCCCACGCCCAGAAGAAACAGCTTTTGCATAGCGGCCAGGCTTTCTTCGATGTCCTCCAATTCGCCCGAAAAGTCCAGATCCACGCCCGGGTGTTGGGCGCGGATGGTTTCCCAACCGGCCTTGATCAGGTCGTTGGCCACCTTGGTGTCGGTGATTTCTTTGTCCAAGTTGGCCTCGACCGTGGTGGTGCGGCGCAGGTTGTAGTGGCGGATAAAGCCGCGCCCGGGCGCTGCTTCGGCTTGTACCAACGCACCCAAGCGGGTGGTTTGGCCGTTAGGCAGGGCGATGGGTTCGTCCAGCAAGCTGGCCGGGTCGGCGCGCAGTTCGCCGGGGCCGCGCAGGGCTTGGTCGGAGCGCACGCGCAGCTCAATCTTGTCGCCCTCGTCGCGGGTGAAAGCCACCACCTCGCCGTCCACCGCCAAGCGCACCAAGCGCGCCACTTGCGCGGCGTTCAGCCCGGCCTCGCGCAGGGCGTCGCGGTCCAGCCGCAGTTGCAACTGGTCGCGTCCGGGCAGGTTGTCGTCTTGCACGTCTTTGGCACCGGGCACGGCGGCTACGATGGTTTTGAGCGCGTCGGCGGCGGCCTGAATCTGGTCGAAATCGTCGCCGCGCACCTTCACGCTGATGGCCTTGCCCGCTGGTGGGCCGCCCGAGAGCACGGTGAAGCTCTTGCGGCCTGGGCCGCTCAGGCTTTCAATGCGCTGGCGCATGTCTTCCACCACCTGCTGCACCTCGCGCGCGTCGTCGGTGCGCGGGTTCAGCGACACGAACACCTGACCGTACAAATCGCCATACACCGGCTCGGTTTCGGTGAACTTCAACCCAGCGGTGGACGTGACGGCCCGCGCTTCGCCGTCCAGCCCCACGCCGCGCAGCTGCTCGCGCACCGCCGCTTCCACGCGCTGGGTCTCCGTCAGCGTGTCTTCTAGCGAAGCGGTTTGGGGCATGTCCACGTTGACGTAGAACGCGCGGATCGGGTCAAAGGCGAAGAACTGCACCCGAATCACACCCGTGACCAGCAGCGCCACCGCCGCCGCCACCGCCAAACTGCTCACCAGCGCCGAGCGTTTGGGCCTGCGCAACACATAGCCCAGCGCTTGCCCATAGCGCAGGCGAATGCCTCGGTTGAACCGTTCGCGCCAAGCTTGCACCTTGGATGGGCGGTCAAAACGCACACCAATGGCGCTGACGTGCACCGGCATCATCCAAAACGCTTCAATGAGCGAAATGGCCAACGCCAGCGTGACCACAAAAGGAATGATGAACATGAACTTGCCCACAATGCCGGGCAGCAGCATGAGCGGCAAAAACGCCGCCATGGTGGTGGCCACCGAGGCCAGCACCGGTTTCCAGACCTCGCCAATCGCGTCCAAACTGGCCGCCAGCGCCTGCTGGCCGCGCTGCATGCGGTAAAAAATGGATTCGACCACCACCACCGCGTCGTCCACCAGCATGCCCAGCGCAATCACCACGCCCAGCAGCACCGACACGTTGACCGTGTAGCCCATGGCGCCGAGCACGGCAAAGGTGCCCAACAGCGAAAACGGAATGCCCAGCGTGACCAGCAAGCCAATGCGCCAGCCCAAAAACGCCCAGCACACCACCAGCACCATAAACATGCCCACAAGCGCGTTGGTTTGCATCACGTTGATGGCGTCGCGGGTGGGCACGGTTTGGTCGTCGGTCAGCACCAGTTGCAGGCCGGATGCGGCGAGCACGCTGTTTTGGCTGGCCAAGTAGGCGTTGAGGCGGTCCACCAGCTCCAGCGTGTTGGTGCCCGACTTTTTGGTGACAGCCAACGACACGGCGGGCTGGCCGTTGGACGCGGCGTATTGCGAGGCCGGGGCGCGGGCACGCTCAATCCGCGCCACCTCGCCGAGCCGGGCCGAGACGCCGGGGCGCAGGCTGGAAGCCACCGGCAGGCCTTCGAGCGCCTGCGGGTCGGTGATCACACCTTTGACGCTGATGGACCACGCGCCGTTTTGCGTTTTCAAGGTGCCGCCCGAGGTGTCGCGCCACCAAGCCGACACGGTGTCGGCCACGTCGGACGCCAGCAGGCCACGCGCGGCCAGCGCCTGGGCGTTGGGGCTGATCAAAATTTCAGGCTCACGCAGGCCGGAGGCGTACACCTGGTCCACACCGCCCAAGCGCTCCAGGTCGGCTTTGATGCGCCGGGCGTTCTGGCGCAGGGTTTCGTCGTCGGCCTGGCCCAGCAGCATGAGCGCGGCGGTGGGAAAGCCGTTGCTGGTGGTGATCTCCAAAATCATCGGATCGCGTGCTTCGCGGGGCAGTTCGCTGGCTGCTTTGTTTTGAATTTCGCGGCGCAGGTCGGCCATGCGCTTGTCAAAGGTGCGCTCGTTGATTTCGCGGAACCGCACCAGCAGGCTGGCCACGTTTTCGCGCGAATTGCTGATGACAAAGCGCACGTCGGCCACGCCCTTGATGCCGTCCTCCAGCGGGTTGGTGATGAGGCGTTCCACCTCTTCGGCGCTGGCCCCGGGCAGCACGGCGGTGACGCTGACCCAGTTGAAGTTGACCTCTGGGTCTTGCTCGCGGGGCATGCTGTTGTAGCTGACCAGCCCGAGCAGCAGCACCACCACAAAGGCGATGTTAGCCAACGGGTGGTTGGTGAGCAGGGCGCGCATGAATGTCATGGGAGCTCCGCCTCACTGGCCTGCGGCCTGCGCGTCAATGGCTTGCCCGTGTTGCAGCGCCGCCTGGCCACGCACGATCACCCGCGTGTCGGCCGGCAAGGCCACGGCGCTGGCGCGGCCTTCTTGCGCGCCGGGCAGGGGCACAAAGCGCGCCGTGGCCTGGGTGCCACTGCCTTGCTGCACAAACACACCGAGCACGTTTTGGCGCTGCACCATGAGGCTGGGGGGCAAGTGCGGGGCATTTGTCGTCCAACGAAGGGTACCGCTGGTGCCGGCCGTGGGCGCGGTGGCGGGTTCGGTGAACGCCAGGCGAGCGGCCTGGGTGCGGGCGGGCGCGGTGACGGTGGGCGCCACGCGCAGCAGGCGCACGGCGTGGCTGGCGCTGGGCGTTTCAAAGCGC
>JAUXXN010000027.1 GCA_030684755.1 Hydrogenophaga sp. | reverse complement strand
TGAAAACACGCGGCATGTTTGGCGAGGCGCAACTCGCTGCGCTGCTGGAGCAGGTGTTTGCACCCGACCAGTACGCCACCCAGGTGATGACCAAACCGGGCAGCCGTTTCACGGTGGATTTCGCCATCAAACTGCCGGGCCGGGGCGACGACGGCGCGCCGTGCTGGCTGCCCATCGACGCCAAGTTTCCCAATGAGGACTACGAACGCCTGCTGGACGCGCAGCAACGCGCGGACGTGGAGGGCGCCGAAGCCGCCGCCCGCGGGCTGGAGCAGCGCATCAAGCTCGAAGCCAAGAGCATGGCCGACAAGTACCTGGAGCCGCCACACACCACCGACTTCGCCATCCTGTTCTTGCCCACCGAGGGGCTCTACGCCGAAGTGCTGCGCCGCCCGCGTCTGATGGAGGTGCTGCAGCGCGAGTACCGCGTGACCTTGGCCGGGCCGACCACGCTGATGGCCATGCTCAATTCGCTGCAGATGGGCTTTCGCACCCTGGCGTTGGAAAAACGCAGCAGCGAGGTCTGGCAGGTGCTGGGCGCGGTGAAGACCGAGTTCGGCAAGTTCGGTGACGTGCTGGCCAAGGTGAAGAGCCAGACCCAGACCGTGCTGAACACGCTGGACAGCGCCGAAACCCGCAGCCGCGCCATGAACCGCGCGCTCAAGACGGTGGAGGCGCTGCCGCAAGACCAGGCGGCAACCCTGCTGCCGCTGGACCCCAACGACCGAGACGTGGCTTGAATCCCGGCACACGCCTGCAACTGACGCGCCTGATCGGCGCGCAGATCAGCATTCATGCCAGCATGACCGGCTTTCGCATGGCTGCGCCGCTGATGGCGCTGCGCGAGGGCTACAGCCCGTTGGCGGTGGGCATGCTGCTGGCCTTGTTCGCGCTGGCACCGGTTGTTCTGGCGCTGCCGGCCGGGCGGTATGCCGACCGCCGCGGCCTGCGCAAGCCGGTGTGGATCGCGATCTGGGTCGCGTCCCTGGGGGCGGCGCTGGCGGTGGCCTTTCCGCTGTACCCCGTGTTGTGCCTGACGGCTTTGTGTTCGGGTGCCGCCAGCGGTCTGGCCATGATCGCGCTGCAGCGCCATGTGGGCAGGCTCGCCCACAACGCCACCGAACTCAAGCAGGTGTTCAGCTGGATGGCCATTGGCCCGTCCATCTCCAATTTTCTGGGGCCTTTGGCGGCCGGGCTGCTGATCGATGCCTCGGGTTTCAGGGCCGCTTACTTTTTCTTGGCTTTGCTGCCCGCTTTGGCTTGGCTGTGGGTGCGCCAGACGGTCGAGTTTGAGCCAGTGGCGCCAGAGCTGCGCAATGCCAGCGGCTCCTCCTGGAACTTGCTGCGCGACGCCGCTTTCAGGCGCCTGATGCTGATCAACTGGGCGCTCTCAAGCTGCTGGGATGTGCACACCTTTCTGGTGCCTGTGCTGGGTCACGAGCGCGGTCTGAGCGCCACCGCCATTGGCTCCATTCTGGGCGCGTTTGCACTGGCCGCCACGGCGATCCGCCTGCTCATGCCTTGGCTGGCCTCGCGGTTGAGCGAGCGGGTGGTGATTGGTTCGGCCATGGTGGCCACGGCGGTGCTGTTTGCCGCCTACCCGCTGGCCCAGGTGGCTTGGACCATGATGGGGCTGTCGATGCTACTGGGGGTGGCGCTGGGCTCGGTCCAGCCCATGATCATGAGCACGCTGCACCAGATCACGCCGAAACACCGCCATGGCGAAGCCCTGGGTCTTCGCGCCATGGCGATCAACGGCTCCAGTGTGCTGATGCCGCTGTTGTTCGGTTCGGCTGGCCTGTTGGTAGGCGCCTCGGGCGTGTTCTGGACAGTAGGCGCTGTGGTCGGCCTCACGTCGCGCCTGGCTTGGACCATGTCACCACCTCAGAGTCATTCCGACGGTTGAAGTCGGCCAATCCTTGGTACCTCAGCGGGTCAGGTACACCAGCCCGTAAAGTGAAACGATGACCACGGTCCATAGCGTGGTCTGGCCGATACCCCAGGAGCGACCGAGCACCCCGTCGGCGCTGCCCAGACGTTTAAGACCATCCCAGAGGCCGTTCAGCAGGCCCTGCATGACGGCCATCAAGCCGCGCCAGGTGTTGCGGACCAAGGCACTGGCGGCCTTCACCACCACCGGGCCCGCTTTTCGGTAGATCCAGTCGGTATCCACGCTCAGCTTGGCCTCACCGCCCAGGTGTTTGAGCATCAAGAAGAAGCCCAGGCCGGTGAACAGCAACAGCTGCAGTTCCCAGAACAGGTGGCCAGCCGAGTAGGCGTTGTAATTCACCGGGAAGGGCATGAACTGGTACAGCCAGGCCGGGTTGACCCCGATGAAGACGCAGAAGAACGCCGAAATGCCCATGGCCAGCAGCATGTTCCAAGGCGCTTCTTTGGGCCTGAGCCCCACGTCTTTGCCGAGGAAGGTGAAGTAAGGCAGCTTCAGACCTGTGTGCAGGAAAGTGCCCGCCGATGCCATGGACAGCAACAGCCAGATCCAGGCGCGGTGGTCCACAGCAGCGGCCTCGACCACCATGGTCTTGCTGACAAACCCACTGAACAGCGGGAATGCCGAGATGGAGAAGGCGCCAACCATGTACAGGACGAAGGTGATGGGCATGTATTTGTAAATACCGCCCAGCTCAGACAGCTTGCTTTTGCCGGTCATGGCGATCACCGCGCCCGCGCCCATGAACAGCACCGACTTGTACAAGATGTGGGTGAAGGCGTGGGCCGTGGCGCCGTTGAGGGCAATGGCCGTGCCCATGCCGACACCGGCCACCATGTAGCCGACTTGGCTGATGATGTGGTAAGCCAGCAAGCGGCGGATGTCGTTGGCCAACACCGCATACACCACACCCCAGAGCGCCATGACCGTGCCCAGATAGACCAGAAACTCGGTGCCGGGGTAGCCGCGAATCAGGGTGTAGACAGCAGTCTTGGTCGTCAGCGCGCTCAGGAAAATGGCGCCGGTGATGGTGGCTTCCGGGTAGGCATCGGTCAGCCAGGCGTGCAGCGGTGGCACGGCGGCGTTGACCAGGAAACCGATCAGGATCAGGTAGCTGGCCCAACTGCCCACCTGCATCTGCTCAAATGCCACACTGCCGGTCTGTCCGTAATACAGAACGATGCCACCGAGCAGCATGACACCGCTGACCGCATGCACCATCAGATAGCGGTAGCCAGCGGCATAGGCCTGGGCGGTGGCCCGGCGCCAGATCAGCCAGACCGAGGCCAGCATCATCAGCTCCCAGAACACATACAGCGTGATCAGGTCGCCAGCCAGCACCACGCCCACGGCGGCGGCGGCGTAGAACAGCCCGGCCACGTGCTGGATGTTGTCGCGCACGTGCAGGGAATAGATGGTGGCCACCATCGTGATGATCGCGAACACATAGGCAAACGCCAGGCTGAGCTTGTCTGCGCGACCGGCGACCAGGTCAAGGCCGCCAAACGCGAACTGCGCATGGCTACCCAGTTCGATGCGAAACACCACAAAAACGAACAAAGCCGCCAGGGCCACGCGGTAGGCCTGTTGTGCCACACCTTTGAACAGGGGCAGCAGCAAGGCGCCAATGATCAACAGCACCGAGGGGTGCAGCCAGAAGCCGCCAGCACTCAGGGTGGTCTCAGTCATGCCCGGTCTCCCGGGTTTTGGGGTCACCAATCAGCTGGCTGGCTTCGCGTTCGTTGTCGAAATAGTCTTCGGGTCGGTACAGCAGCTTGTAGCCCAGAAATTTCGACACCACCACGATCACGAAACAGGAAAAAAGCCCGTACATGGCACCCGCGCCGCCCAGGGTTTCCCAGAAAAAGCGGTCGTAGCCAGCGGGATAGATGAGGTTGGCGATCACCAGCGCCGCCATGATCCCCAGCATGATCCGGCTCAGCAAACGTGAACGTTGGACCATGCCTTCCAAAAACCGTCCCAGTCGGGTTATTTCCATTTCAGGCTCCATCTTCGCGGCGGTGGCGGCGTCGGGGTTGTGGGTGGGTTGTGAAGCCTGCGTCATGCACCCGCTCCTGGAAAAACAGACCACATCAGGTTCCGAACCGGATCGGCCATGAAGAACAGCGTCAGTGCCCCGAGAGCGGTCAGCGACAGTGGGATCAGGCACATCAGGGGGGCTTCTTCAATGCCCTTGGGCGTGCCCTTGGGCGGCGGCAGCAGGAAAGCGCGCACGACTGGGGGCAACAGGTAGGCGATGTTGAGCAGCGTGCTGATCAACAAGACGCCGATCATGATGGCGTGGCCAGCGTCTACCGCGCCCAGCATGATGTGCCATTTGCTCCACAGCCCGCCCAAGGGCGGCGCACCAATGACCGACAGTGCGCCCAGCAAGAACGCAAACATGGTGATGGGCATCTTGCGGCCCAGCCCGTCCATTTCGTGGATTTCTGTTTTGTGTGCTGCCACGTAAATGGCGCCTGCGCAGAAGAAGAGGGTGATCTTGCCGAAGGCGTGCATGACGATGTGCATGCCCCCGCCCACCACGGCGAGCTGGTTGGCGAGCATGGCGGCCAGCACGATGTAGGACAGCTGGCTGACCGTGGAATAGGCCAGCCGTGCTTTCAGGTTGGTTTTCTGCATGGCCACGATCGAGGCCGAGAGCAGGGTGAATGCGGCCACCCACATCACCAAATCGCTGGCCCACAGGGTCTCCAAATAGTCTAGGCCAAACAGGTAGGTGCTGACCTTGAGGACGGAGAACACCCCGGCCTTGACCACCGCCACCGCGTGCAGCAAGGCGCTCACCGGTGTGGGCGCGACCATGGCTGCGGGCAGCCAGCGGTGGAACGGCATCAGTGCCGCTTTGCCTATGCCGAACATGTAAAGCAACAGCAGCAAAGAGCCAACCGCCGGGCTGACATGGCCCTGCATGATGCCGCCGGGCTGGAATTCGAGGCTGCCGGTGAGCCACCAGGTGGCGATCATCGCGGGCAACAGCAGACCGATGGAGGTGCCCAACAAGATGCCCAGATAAATCCGTGCGCCGCGCTTGGCATCTTCGTTGCCTTTGTGCGCCACCAGTGGGTAGGTGGACAGTGACAGCACTTCGTACAGGATGAACAGCGTGAACATGTTCTGGGCGAAGGCGATGCCGATGGCAGCGAAGATGGCGATGGAGAAGCAGGCGTAAAAACGCGTCTGATTTTTCTCTTCGGCTCCTCGCATGTAGCCGATGGCGTAGATCGACGTCAGAATCCAGAGACCTGAGGCCACGAGCGCAAAGATCATGCCCAGCGGCTCTACGCTGAAGGCCAGGTCCAGGCCGGGCATGACCGTCAGCAGATGGGCTGCGGGCCGACCACCCGCTTGCACCGCAGGCAGCAGGCTGAGTACGCACGCAAAAACCGCCACCGCCGAGGCGATCATGAAACCATCGCGCAGCAGGGGGGAGCGACCGGTCAGCGCAATACCCAAGGCACCCAGCAACGGCAGGCCCATGCTCAGCAGGATCAGGGTTGAGTCGTTCATCGCTGGCCTCCCATCAAGAGGTCGACTTCCATGTTGGCCAGACCCAGGGGCAGGCTGGTGTCCAGTCCGAACCAAAAGTTCGCACCCACCACCACCCACAACACGATCAGCATGCCCAATGGCGCCTCGCGGTGGCGCACTGGGGTGCTGCCGTTGGGCTCGGCAGGTGGGTTGCGGAAGTAAGCCACTTCCACCACTTTCCAGATATACACCACAGCCATCAGAGAACTGAGCAAGATGGCACCCAACAACACCAAGCCCATCGAACCGTGTTCAAGCACGGCAGTAATCAGGTACCACTTGCTGATGAAGCCCGCCGTGAGGGGAACCCCGATGAGTGAAACACCCGCAAGGCAAAAGGCCAGGGTGGTCAGTGGCATGGTTTTGCCGATGCCGGCCAAGTCGTCCAAGCGTGAGCTACCCGTTCGCAGCACCATGGTACCCACAGCCATGAACAGCGCACCCTTGATCAGGCCGTGGTTGAACAGGTGCACGATGGCAGCGGTCAGCCCGGCGGTACTGAGCAGGCTCAGCGCCAGCAGCATGTAGCCGATTTGGGCCACCGATGAATAACCCAGCATACGTTTGAGATCGCGCTCAAAGATGGCCACGGTTGAACCCACCAGCATGGCGGCCACGCTCAGAGGCATCAGCAAACCAACCAGCATGTTGGCATGCCCGGGCAGGTTGGGCATGAGGATCAGAAAATCGAAACGGATCAGCACAAACAGTGCCACCTTGGTCGAGCAGGCCGCAAAAAACACCGCCACCGGCGTCGGTGCGAAGCAGTAAGCATTGGGCATCCAAGCATGCATGGGAAACAAGGCCGCTTTGAGGGCCAAGCCCACCAAGATGAAGCCACTGGCAATCAGCACCGGCATGGTGGACGAGACGTCCGTCAGGCGAACGGCCATATCAGCCAAGTTCAGCGTACCCGTCATCATGTACAGGTAACCCACACCAATCAGGTAGAAGGTCGCCCCGAGGGTGCCGGTGATGAGATATTTGAATGTGGCGATGAGGGCCTGGCGTTTGGGGCCCGCCGCCACCATCACATAGGCAGCCAGAGACGAAATCTCCATGAACACGAAGATGTTGAATGCATCGCCGGTGACAGCAATTCCACTGAGGCCGCAGAGCGCCAGCAGCCAGCTGGCGTAGAGCAAGGACTGATGCTCGTGACCCACTTCGCTGTTCATGCTCGCCGGTCCCCAGAGCAGTGCCATCAAAGACGCGCCAGTGATCACCAGCAACATCAGCGCCGACAGGGGACTGACTGCCAAACCAATGCCGAAGGGCACAGGCCAACCACCGAGTTCGTAAGTGACCGTGCCGTGCGCCAGCACCTGGCCCGTCAAACCGATAGCCAGCACAAAAGTCAACAAGCTGGTGAGTGTGGCAATCAGCCAAGGCAACTGGCCTCGGCTGGGTACTACGGCCAGCAGGGGCGCCACGAACATGGGCACCAACACCACGAGAATGGGAAGATGATGGACGAGGCTCATGCTTGGCGATCCATATCTCGTATCTCAGACTCTTCGATCGTTCCGTACTCTTCTTTAATGCGGATGGTGATGGCCAGTCCCAGGGCTGTCACCGCGATGCCTACCACGATGGCCGTCAGGATCAAGACCTGGGGCAAAGGGTTGGCAAACAGGTCACCCGGCTGGGGCGGGGTCACGAAGATGGGGCCGGTACCCCCTTCGACCTTGTCCATGCTGATGTACAGCAGGAACACTGCTCCTTGGAAAATGCCCAGGCCGATCAGGCGTTTGACGTAGTTACCTTTGACAAGGACTGCGTACAGACCGACCACCAGCACAAAGGCGTATATCCAATAGTTATAAAGTCCGAGGATGGTCATTGGCGTGTCAATATGTGCTGCGGTTGGCGATAGCGTTGAAGACCATGATGAGGACAGTTGTTACCGTTAGACCCACCCCGAACTCGACCAACAAAATGCCTAGGTATTGCCCGTCCACCGGGTTGGTGGCCAAGACGTTGTAGTCGAGGAAGTCGCCGCCCAAGAGCATGCAAGCAATGCCCACGCCGGTGTACAACGTGGCGCCCAGTGCTGCCAAACGCAGCATCCAGTCTTGTGGCATGGCCTTGGCTGAGCGGTCTGCGCCCTCAAGGATGCCGTACAACATCACCGCAGCAGCGAACAGGGCGCCTGCGGAAAAACCACCGCCGGGGGAGTACTTGCCATGAAACTGCACCAGCAAACCGAACAGCATGAGCAAGGGAATGATGAGTTTGCCAACAACCCTCAAGATGGCGTGATGCTGCAAGCCCCGTATCTTCTCTGCCATGACATCAGCCGACAGTCGATGCTGCTTTTTGGGCCGGAAGCCCAGCACCGAAAGCACACCAATACCTGCCGTGAACACCACCAACACTTCACCCAGGGTGTCAAAGCCCCGAAACGACGCCAGCACTGCCGTGACCACGTTGGGAATGTCGATCAACTTGGGTGTTTCGCTCAAGTAGAAGGGCGCCACGTGCTGGTGCACAGGTGCCAGCGGGTCGCCCAGGCGTGGTTGTTCAACACTTGCTGCGACCAGCACGGAAAACAGCAGGGCCAGCACGATCAGAGGCAGCCAACGGAACTTTTCCTGCACGTGCTCATGCTCTGCGGTGAGTGAGAGTGCACCCATGAAGAGCACTGTTGAAACACCAGCGCCAACGGCGGCCTCGGTCAGCGCCACGTCAGCGGCGTCCAGAATGAAAAAGTTCGACGCCATCATCAGGCTGAAGATGCCGAACCACATGCTGGCCACAAACAGGTTGCGGCTTTGCACTGTCGCCACAGCAGCAATGGCTAGGAAGCTCAGTGTGAACAGTCCAAGTACGGTGATCATGCGTGTGGGCCCTCGGGCGCTTCGGTCAGAGGTGCATCGTTGTGTAGTCGCGGCTTGACACCTGCGATCAAAGCAGTGTTTGCCACTGCGTAAGAAGCGACTGGCCCTGTGAACAGCAGAAACAACAGAATGGCGAACAGCTTGAAACTGGCCAACGTCCAGCCTGCAACGATCATCAAGCCGATCATGACCAGCAAAGTGCCCATGGTTTCCGTCACGCTGGTGGCGTGCATGCGGGTGTAGAGATCGGTCATGCGCAACATGCCCACGCCGCCCACCAATACAAAGAAGCCGCCCGCAACCAGAAACAGGCCGGCGAGCCATTCAGAGGGGCTCATGTGCGTCCTTTCTCAGTGGCGCGCTCAATCTGGCGCCGTGCCTCGCGGTTCTGTACGAACTGGAGAATGGCGAGAATCCCGATGAAGTTGATCAGCGCATAGGCCAACGCCAGATCCAAAAAATCGGGGCGTCCGTACAAAAGGGCTACCAACGCCATCAAGAGCACGGTTTTGGTGCCAATGACGTTAGCGGCCAGGACACGGTCGTAAATTTCTGGCCCCTTGAGACCACGGATCAATGCCAGCGCCATGGTGACCAAGATGGCCAGTCCGGCGCCCAACAGTAAATTGTTCATGACTTTCCTTCGAGTTGGCCAACGCGACGGTTCATGTCGCCCGCGATAACGCCAGCGGCCCCCTCGCGTGTCAAGGCGTGAACAGTGATTACACCGTCGTCGTCAATGTCGGTGGTGACGGTGCCCGGCGTCAGGGTGATGGAGTTGCCGAGCACCACACGGGCCACCTCGCCACGTGGCAGCGCTGTCAACTTCACCATGCTGGGGCTGATGGGCAGCTGTGGCGACAAGATGATGCGTGTCACCTGCAAGCTGGATACCACGATTTCCTTGATCAGCCAGAACCAGTAGGTGAAGATGCCCCATCCCAAGTGCAGCGGGACGGACTCGTGGTCGATGGTCTCCAACCTCCGAACGAGCACAACCACCAGTACGCAGGACGCCAGACCCAGCCCCATGACCATCGGAAGGTACAGGCCCGACCACAGCAGCCACAGCCCAACCAGGACAACGAATAATGCGAAAGATTTCAATGACTGACCTCTCTGGTTTCATGCGGATCGTTGCATTGCAAGAAATTTGAGGCGGTAGGCAAACCACTTCAACGCGGAGACTTGAAGGGGATCAAGATTTTGCGGATTCTAAAGGACTAAAAAATTTCACTTCCCCAATCTCAACAGTGCACCGTAGGGTCTTTGCAAAAATCAAAGCCCAGCCCACGCAGGTGGGTGTCCAGCGTCTGCTGGCCGCAGGCCACCAAATCAAACGCATGCGGATCCAGCAACCAGTTCTGAATCAGCCCGTCCATCAGCACATGCAAGCCCAGCGCTGCGCTGTGCAGCGGCACCGGCAACACCACACCCGCCTGTGCTGCGGCTTGCTGCAAGGCTTGGCGTGTCATGGCCATGCAGTTGTTGCGCACCTGCAAGTGGCGGCTGCGCACCGATTGCATTTCCTCCACGTATTCCACCATATGCGTGGCCACCTCAAACACTCGGCGTGTTTGGTCGTCGTGGGCGGTTTTTTCCAGCGCATTCACCAACGAGTGGCGCAGAGAACCCAACGCATCGAGCTGCGATGCGTCGATGCGTGCGCTGCAAGCCAGGGTTTCCTCAATCGGCAACGTCACGCGCTCCATCATGGCGTTGAACAGGTCGGCCTTGTCCTTGAAGTGCCAGTAGATCGCTCCGCGTGTGGTGCCCGCTGCGGTGGCGATGTCGTTGAGCGACGTGCGCGAGACGCCTTGCGCCTGGAACAGGTGTTCAGCAGCGTCCAGCAGGCTGCTGCGCGTGGCCTGTGCGTCGGCTTTGGTGCGGCGGACCATGTTGTGTCTCCTGTGTGTAAGTCCGTGATCAACCCTGACTATATATACATTCAAGGATGTATGTATACTGCCCATCTTCCGCGAAATGTAATTTCGTTTCGTTCGCGCACGCCCCATTTTCTATCCGTCCAAGGACTCCCATGCCCGCCTTGAGCCCCGTTGCTTCAACACACCGCGCACCGCCTGCCACCGCTCAGCGCCCCAGCTTGCCACCTGTTTGGCGCTTCTCCGCGGTGGCCGCTGTTTTTCTGCTGGCCGCTTGTGGCCAGGGCACGCCACCAGCGGGCCCGGGTGCGCCCGGTGGTGGGATGCCTCCAGCCGAGGTGGGTGTGGTGACCGTGGCACCCGGCGACGTGGGCCTGGTGACCGAGCTGCCGGGTCGGCTGGAAGCCTCGCGCGTGGCGCAGGTGCGGGCCCGGGCGGCGGGCATCCTGCAGCAGCGCCTGTTTCGTGAAGGCAGCGATGTGAAAGCCGGTCAGCCCCTGTTTCGCATTGACGCTGCGCCTTACCGGGCCACGCTGCAAAGCGCCCAGGCCAGCCAGGCGCGCGCGCAGGCCAACCTGGCCCAGGCCACGGCACTGGCCGAGCGCTACAAGCCGCTGGTGGCCGAAAACGCCATCAGCCAGCAGGAATACGCCAACGCGGTGGCGGCACAGAAAGGGGCCGAGGCCGATGTGGCCGTGGCCAAAGCGGCGGTGCAAAGCGCCAGCATCAACGTGAACTACGCCAATGTGACGGCACCCATTTCGGGCCGCATCGGCCGCGCGCTGGTGACCGAAGGCGCGCTGGTGGGGCAGGGCGAGGCCACGCAACTGGCGGTGATCCAGCAGGTGGACCCGATGTTCGTGAACTTCACCCAGTCGGCGGCCGAGGCCATGCAACTCAAGCGCGCGCTGGAAAGCGGCCAGCTCAAGGGCGCGGGCGCCGGTGCGGCCCGGGTGACGGTGGTGCTGGACGACGGCAGCGAATACGCCCAACCCGGGCGCCTGCTGTTTTCTGATTTGACGGTGGACGCCACCACCGGCCAGGTGACGCTGCGCGCCGAGGTACCCAACCCATCGGGTCTGCTGTT
>JAUXXN010000310.1 GCA_030684755.1 Hydrogenophaga sp. | reverse complement strand
GCAATATCGGCGGCACTGCGCTTGGGCTCGTTCTTGTCGTCCATCTTCACGCCGGTGGGACTTCCGCGGCCGTTGTCCACCACCGAAATCGAGTTGTCGGTGTGGATGGTGACCATGATGTCGTCGCAATGGCCGGCCAGTGCTTCGTCAATCGAGTTGTCCACCACCTCAAACACCAAGTGGTGCAGGCCGGTGCCGTCGGACGTGTCGCCGATGTACATGCCCGGGCGCTTGCGCACCGCTTCCAGGCCTTCCAGGATCTGGATGGCACCCTCGCCATAGCCTTCGCTCGCGCCTACCTGGTGGGCGTCGATGGTGGGCTGAAAATTGGAGCTTTCCGTGCTGACCTCGCCAGTGTTGACGGAATCGGCGGGCTTGTTGGCTTCGGACATGGTGAAATTTCTCTAACGCTTGAAATGCCAAACCCGCGAGCGTCGCGGGTTTGGGGTGCTGATACCTTGTGGGGTGCGCCTCAGATTCTCATGGGCATGACAACGTACTTGAAGGCGTTGTCGTCGGGGTTGGTCAACAGTGCGGAGCTGTTGCCATCGGAGAGTTCAATGCGAACCATTTCTTGCGACATGTTTTGCAGCGCATCGATCAGGTAGGTCACGTTGAAGCCAATTTCGATTTCTGGGCCGCCGTAGTCAATATCGAGCTCGTCCACCGCTTCTTCTTGCTCGGCATTGCTCGACGCAACGCGAAGCACGCCGTGTTCGATGTTCAGGCGCACGCCTTTGAACTTGTCGCTCGTCATGATGGCGGTGCGTTGCAGTGAGGCCAGCAGCGGCACGCGGCCCAGGGTGATGATGTTCTTGTGGTTGCGCGGAATCACGCGGTTGTAATCGGGGAACTTGCCTTCCACCAGCTTGGTGACGAATTCCATGCCTTCAAAGCTGAACTTGGCTTGGTTGGCAGCAAACTGCAGTTCAATCGCACCTTCTTTGTCAGACAACAGGCGTTGCAATTCAATCACCGTTTTGCGCGGCAGAATCACTTCTTGCTTGGGTACTTCCACGTCCAGTGTGGCGCTGGCAAAAGCCAGGCGGTGACCATCGGTGGCCACCAAGCTGAGTTGCTTGCCTTCGGCCACAAACAAAATGCCGTT
Source organism: Hydrogenophaga sp. (assembly GCA_030684755.1). Lineage (GTDB taxonomy): Bacteria > Pseudomonadota > Gammaproteobacteria > Burkholderiales > Burkholderiaceae_C > Hydrogenophaga. The sequence goes on along the minus strand of JAUXXN010000310.1, from coordinate 2,491 downwards.
GAGGTAGTAACGGATGTCATGCACCGCCATGGCAAACGACACTTGGCTGAGCAGGCTTTTCAGGGTCTTTTGCGGCACGCTGAACGTCGGACCGAAGGTGGCCGACTCTTGCACCAGCGGAAAGTCTTCGGCTGGCATACTTTGCAGCGTGAATCGGCTCTTGCCGCCTTTCAAAATGAGTTTGCCAGCACTCGACTCCAAGCTGACGGACTGGTCACCCGGCATGGTGCGCAGAATGTCGATCAGCTTGCGTGCACCCAGTGTGGTTGCAAAGTTGCCGTCGTCGCCTTCCAGCTGGGCCGTGGTGCGGATCTGGATTTCAAGGTCGCTGGTGGTCAGTTGCAGCGCCGAGCCGGTTTTGCGCAGCAGCACGTTGGCCAGAATGGGCAAAGTGTGACGGCGTTCAACAATGCCAGCCACCGACTGCAGCGCAGCCAAAACCTTGTCTTGGGTCGATTTCAAAACGATCATGTCAGACTCTTTCGTCTCTGGTTAACTCGGTGGCTGCGTTGTGTCGCAACGCGCGTATAAGCCTCGGCGCAGGCCAAATGGCTGTCATTTTCGCCTGTTTGCGCTTGTCGGCTGGGGTATTGGCGCAGCATCTTTTGTGCGCTGCTGCGCGGGCTGTTCGGTGGTTTGCCATCGGGTTCAGCCTTTGAGCGTCTGTTCCAGCACATGAAGCTGCTGGTTGAGCTCGGTGTTTTGCTGGCGCTCAGCGCCAATTTTGCGCACCGCATGCAACACCGTGGTGTGGTCGCGTCCGCCAAACAGCTCGCCAATTTCGGGCAGGCTCTTCTGGGTCAGCTCTTTGGCCAGAAACATGGCAATCTGGCGCGGGCGGGCAATGCTGGCCGGGCGCTTCTTGCTGTACATGTCCGCGACTTTGATCTTGTAGTAGTCAGCCACGGTTTTCTGGATGTTTTCAACCGAAATCTGCCGGTTCTGGATCGAAAGCAGATCTTTCAGAGCCTCGCGCGCCAGCTGGATGGAAATTTCCTTCTGGTTGAAGCGCGAGTACGCCAAGATCTTGCGCAGCGCGCCTTCGAGCTCACGCACGTTGGATCGCACATTTTTCGCCACGAAAAACGCCACTTCCTCGGGCATCACCGCGTGCTCCACGGCGGCCTTGTTGATCAGAATCGCCACCCGCATTTCCAGCTCGGGCGGCTCAATGGCCACCGTCAAGCCCGAATCGAAGCGCGAAACTAGGCGCTCATGGATGTCAGCCAGCCCTTTTGGGTAGGTGTCGCTGGTCAGCACGATGTGGCTTTTGCGGGCCAGCAGCGCCTCAAACGCATTGAAAAACTCTTCCTGAGTACGCTCTTTGTTGGCGAAGAACTGCACATCGTCGATCAGCAGCAGGTCCAGCGAGTGGTAACGCTCTTTGAATTCGTCGAAGGTTTTGCGCTGGTAGGCCTTGACCACGTCCGAGACGAATTGCTCCGCGTGGATATAAAGCACCTTGGCCTGTGGACGGTCGGCCAGCAAATGGTTGCCAATGGCGTGTACCAAGTGGGTTTTGCCTAGGCCCACGCCGCCGTAAATAAACAGGGGGTTGTACAACTGGCCCAAGCTGCCGGCCACGTGCATGGCTGCGGCGCGCGCCATGCGGTTGGCCGAGCCTTCTACCAGCGTGGAGAAGCTCAATGCTGGGTTCAGCCGGGTCTTGGGTGCGCTGGGGCTGACCACCTCCACCGGCGGGGCAAGGTCGGGCAATTCGGCCAACACCTGTTCTTGCACCGAACGTGGTGCAGGTGACGTGCGGCTGGGGCCTTCGCGCGGAGCGAGCACCAACTCCAGAGTGACTGGAGCTCCGTTCAGGGCTTCCATCAACACGGTGATGCGGGTCGCGTATTGGGCACGAATCCAGTCGAGTTTGAACCGGTTGGCCACCGATACCACGACTTTGCTTCGGTCGGCCGCGACGCTGGCCGACAAGGGGCGTATCCAGGTGTTGAACTGCTGTTCGGGAATTTCCTGAGCCAGGACGTCAAGGCAAGAATGCCATAGAGACTGGGCTTCGGTGGGCGAAATGTCTGGGGGGGTGCCCTCGGTCATGCTGGAGATGGCGGATACGCTGTTATTGTGGACAAATAGCTCAGGGCAGACCGCAGATTGTAGTGTGTGAGGCCACTTATCCACAAGCTGGGGCCCATCTTCCGACCGGTGAAAACACCTCTGTGCAGAGGTGCTGGGACGATATATAACTGTAACTGCTTGCCCTGCATCGATTTTCTTTGCGATAATTGCGGGTTTCCCCGATTTTTACTGAGCACCATGAAACGCACTTACCAGCCTTCCAAGATCAAACGCGCCCGCACCCACGGCTTCCTCGTCCGCATGAAAACCCGTGGTGGCCGTGCCGTGATCAACGCTCGCCGTGCCAAGGGCCGCAAGCGTCTGGCCGTCTGAGCCCGCACGTGCTGTGCCGCTGCCGGCCAGCCCGGCGCACCCACTGACAGGCCCTGAAGGTTCAGCAGTGGTGCAGCGG